>JBCCQO010000077.1:0-10882 GCA_039024595.1 Pseudomonadota bacterium
ACGATCGTCAGCAGGATCGTCGAGATGACGATCCCCGCATCTCCGTACAAACGAATAGCGATGACGGTGGCGATCGAAGAAGCTGCAATGTTCACCAGATTGTTGCCAATCAGAATGAGCCCAATGAGCCGATCGGGCCTCTCAAGTAATTTGCTAGCCCGATTTGCCCCGCGGTGGTTTTGTTTTCGTAGATGCTTTAGACGGTAACGATTGAGCGACATCATCCCCGTTTCTGAGGATGAAAAGAAACCGGACATTAAAACCAAAGCGGCTAGAACCGCAAACAGGAGACCGAGAGGGGCTTCGTTCAATTTAGCCTCGCTCTAAAACCAGCTCGAGCACTAATTTAGACCCCAAGAATGCAAGCATAAGAATGGTGAATCCACTGACTGTTAAGCGTACCGCCGTTTGGCTACGCCACCCGAGGCGATGATGTCCCCAAAGGAGAATAGAAAACAATACCCAAGCGACAATGCTCAGGACCGTTTTATGGACTAGAGCCTGCGCAAAGATGTCTTCCATGAAGATTACGCCGGTCGCGATCGACAGCGTAAGCGCCACTACCCCCACCCAAATTAATTCAAAAAGCATGCTTTCCATCAGTTGAAGCGGGGGCAGGGCAGCGAGAAGACCACCAAATTCTCGTCTCCTAAGCTGTGCATCTTGCGCAGCTAGTAATGCTGCTTGAACTGCGGCTAGCGTCAATAACGAGTAGGCCACGATGGAGCTGCCCACGTGCATTAGCACACCGTAGGCAAACTGCTGGGACACTGCGGTATCCGGTCCTAGCGTTGCTATCAAGATGGCCACTGCGGACAGCGGGAAGAGAACAATCAAAAGGTTTTGTAATGGTCTTTTTGCAAGAACCGCCAAGCACAAAACGTTGACCGCCAGAAACAGCAGGGAGAAGACACGGAAGAAGCCGAAGTTGACTCCGTCTTCGTCAAGCAGATTGAACCAGGTGAGCACCGCGTGACCTGCGAGCGCCAAAATGGCGAGCACAAGGGCGCTGCGGCTAATACTGCCGCTATGCTGAAGTGCGTTCGCGAGTTGTAGACCTGCTGCAGCTAGATAGAGCAGCGCCGCTACAACCGCAATGAATGCTATGGACATGACTGGGAGGGCGGTCCCACCAGGCGTATACTTTCGCCCCTTGTACCGACTTGTACGCCGCTAATCAATAGCGATTCGCATCTGCGGCCAAAGATCTAAGGCAACAAACCTATGTTTCAAAACCTGTCCGAGCGACTCACTCAAAGCCTGCGTACCTTGAGCGGCAAAGCTCGTCTTACAGAAGACAACATTCAGGGCACGCTGCGCGAGGTTCGAATGGCGCTCTTAGAGGCGGATGTGGCGCTCCCGGTGGTAAAGAATTTTGTAGACGCGGTGAAGGCTCGTGCTCTTGGCCAGGAGGTTATGAGTAGCCTAAGCCCAGGGCAAGCGTTCCTCAAAATCGTGCAGTCGGAGCTTGAGCAGATTATGGGTGAGGCCAACGAAGCGCTCTCGCTCAATACGCAGCCACCAGCTGTTGTGTTGTTGGCAGGCTTGCAGGGTGCTGGCAAAACCACCTCCGCAGCGAAGTTAGCGCGTTTTCTGAAAGAACGAGAGAACAAAAAAGTCACCGTTGCGAGTGCGGACGTTTATCGTCCGGCAGCCATCAAGCAGCTCGAAACGCTGGCAGGTGAGGTGGGCGTTGACTTCTTTCCTTCGTCTGTCGATCAATCACCGGTTGCGATTGCAAAGGCCGCACAGGAGCACGCCCGCATACAGTTTTCCGATGTGCTGATTATTGATACTGCAGGTCGCCTGGCCGTCGACGAAGCGATGATGAAAGAGATTTCTGAAATCGAAAAGGCGATCAGGCCCACGGAGACGCTATTTGTTGTCGATGCGATGACCGGTCAAGACGCTGCAGTTACTGCAAAAGCATTTGGCGAAACACTGCCGCTCACGGGTGTGATTTTGACCAAGGTCGACGCTGATAGTCGCGGAGGCGCGGCCTTGTCTGTACGCCAGGTGACGGGCAAACCGATAAAGTTCCTTGGGGTCGGTGAAAAAACTGAGGCGCTCGATCCCTTCCACCCTGATCGACTGGCTTCTCGAATTTTAGGTATGGGGGACGTTATGTCTCTCATCGAAGAAGCCGAGCAGAAAGTCGACAAAAAGAAAGCCGAGCGGCTCGCCCGCAAGGTCAAAAAAGGCAAGAAATTTGATCTGGAGGACCTCCGGGATCAGCTCCAGCAGATGAACAACATGGGTGGTATGGCAAGCATGCTCGACAAACTACCTGGGATGGGCGGCATGGCGCAGGCGGCTCAGGCGCAGATCGACAACAAATCCTTCGCGCGAATGGAAGCGATGATTAACTCCATGACACCACGGGAGCGACGCAATCCGGAACTGATTCAGGGTTCTCGCAAGCGTCGCATAACGCAGGGTTCTGGTACGCAAGTACAGGATCTCAACCGTTTGCTTAAACAGCACAAGCAAATGGCCAAGATGATGAAGAAGATGAAGGGCGGTGGCATGGAGAAGATGATGCGTGGAATGGGCGGCATGATGCCCCCCGGTGGTGGTTTCCCCCCTCTACGTTGATAGCTAGAGGCGTCGCTAAGCTTCGGTAATGCCTGAAAAATTCTCATTTTTCGGTCTTTTCCAAGCCCTCGCTTTTCTGTATTATCCGCGCCCTTTAAATTACATCGCAAACACGTTCGCGCTGGTACTGCGTTTGAGCAGGATCGAAGCAGGGCCGAAGCAAGGCCGAAGGTCTTCCCATCGTTGCCGGAAACTTGGATCTTTAACGAGCCGCTATGCGTGCCGTAACTTCTTCCAGACAGAGCGTGAGCCCAAAGGAATCGAAATGGTTACTATCAGATTGTCCCGAAGTGGAGCTAAAAAGAAGCCTTTCTACCACTTGACGGTGACGGACAGCCGCAACTCTCGCGACGGTCGCTTCATTGAGCGAGTCGGTTTTTTCAACCCGGTCGCTCGCGGACAGGAGGAGCGTCTGCGGGTCGATCAGGCTCGTATCGAGTACTGGCAAGGCCAGGGTGCGCAATTATCCGAGCGTGTCGCTAAGCTTCTCAGTGAGCAGCCCGTCAGCCAGGAAGCAAGCGCCGCTTAATCGGCACCGCGCTCTTACCCGGAGTGTATGGGCGGTCTCTAGGGTGCTATGGCTCCTAGCGGTGCCAAGCCTCCTCTGCTGGCCGGTCGGATTACCGGTGCCTACGGCATAAAGGGCTGGGTAAAGGTTCACGCGTTTACCGATCCTGTTTCTAACTTTCTTGAATTGGACGGCTGGTTCAGCCTTAGACAGGGCCGGCAGGAGCCGCTTTCCTTCCTACAAGGCAAAGTACAGGGTAAGGGATTGATCGCGCAGCTTGCAGGCGTCGACGATCGGACCACGGCGGAGGATCTTAGAGGTACGGAAGTATGGGTTCCCGCCAGCGCCCTTCCCGAGCTAGAACCTGGTGACTATTACTGGGCCGAGTTGGTAGGCCTCGTCGTATATACGAGGGGTGCTGATCTAGTGAGTAGTCCCGAGATAGCCGTCAATCCGCACAGCTCCACGGGTGAGGGCGCTTTGGTGAATTTGGGCTCGGTTGCCGAGTTGTTAGAGACCGGCGCGAACGATGTACTTGTTTTGCAGGCAACGGACGACAGTATCGATCAGCGAAATCGACTTGTTCCGTTCACCGATGCCGTAATCTGTGAGGTGAATTTGTCAGAGCAAAGGATCATCGTTGACTGGCATCCGGATGACTGATGCGTTTCGCGATAGTTTCAATATTCCCGGGCCTGATAGACGCGGTGATGGCTTACGGCGTTGTAGGTAGAGCTTTCGCTCAAGGTTTGGCAGAACTTCGGTGCTTTGATCCTAGAGATCACGCAAAGGACAGACATAAAAGAGTTGATGATCGACCTTATGGTGGTGGTCCTGGCATGGTCATGCAACCGGGACCACTGGTAAGTGCTATCGAGGACGCCCGCGACTTTGTCGGTGAGGGAGCGACCGTAGTGTGCCTATCTCCAAGCGGTGATCGCTTCGATCGTGATAAAGCAGCGGAGTATGCGAAGAAGATGACGCCTACGGCGTCACCTGGACAGTCTGCCGTTGCCGCCGTGCCAGGAATAGTTTTGCTTGCCGGACGCTACGAAGGCATTGATGAACGGGTAATCGAGGGATGGGTAGACGAGGAGCTATCAGTCGGCGATTTTGTCGTTAGCGGCGGCGAGCTTCCGGCGCTCATTGTTATTGACGCGGTGCTACGACACTGTCCGGGTGTGCTGGGTCATGAGCTGTCCGCGGTGCAGGACTCCTTCGAGCAAGGCTTGTTGGACTGTCCGCACTACACTCGGCCGGAGTCGTTTCAGGGGCAGGACGTACCATCGGTACTACTGAGCGGAGACCACCAGGCGATTGAGCGATGGCGACGGCAGCAAGCACTAAGCAAGACCGCCAGGCATAGACCTGACCTGCTTGATAGCTTGCGTCAAAAGGGTGCGCTCAGCGGTGATGATTTGTCCTTACTAGGTGACGTGGCAAAAGACGAGTAGCTACGTGTGCGAATAGATAAGAAACAGTAAGAGAGAGACTGTAAGAGAAAGCAAAGAAAATGAACGTCAAGGTGTATTTCTTCGCTCAGGTACGGCTAATTAAACTGGTAATTTTTCTTTAGTTTAGATAGGGTTGCGGCCCCTCAAGGTGGGTCGAGGTTTGGAGTTTTGTTATGAGTACTAATTCGATTATTTCTCAGCTCGATGCAGAGCAGATGGATAAAGAGCTACCTGAGTTTTCACCGGGCGATACGGTGGTTGTTCAGGTGCGGGTGAAAGAAGGTAGCCGAGAGCGGCTACAAGCTTTCGAAGGAGTTGTCATTGGGAAGAGGAATCGTGGGCTGAACTCCGCATTCACGGTCCGAAAGATTTCTCATGGTGTCGGCGTCGAACGTACGTTCCAGACATTCTCGAAGTTGCTCGATTCCGTGACCGTGAAGCGTCGAGGGGATGTCCGTCAAGCAAAGCTCTACTACCTGCGCGAGCGTTCTGGTAAGTCAGCGCGTATTAAAGAGAAGTTGGGGTAACACCGCAGTAGCGCTGGAGCCAGGGAGTGGCAACGGCATCACGCGCGTCAGTGAAGGCAGCGGACAAACGCTGTAAGAACAGCTGAAAAGTCATAGCGAACGGAAATCCAATAGAAAGTGATAAAAAGGGCCCACGTGGCCCTTTTTTGTTCTCTGAAAGCATGCGAAACGGATAGCGCAACTGTTTAAGCGCTAGTAAGAGCTCATGACGGTGCTAACTTCGCTTGCTATCCAACCACTCACCGCATTGTTTGCCAAGGTACCAGTCTTCTTATTTGTTACTCTTCTGCTATGACACGCGATCGTTCAGAAGAGCACGGGTCCAACGGAGTGTTGGATGCAAGCATCGCTGGCCCCGGCGAGTCTCCGGCCATGTTAGAGCAATATCTGGATGCACTATGGATGGAGCGCGGTCTTAGCGAGAATACACTTGCTGCTTATCGACGGGATCTCCAGGCTTTTCTGTCTTGGTGTCATGCGCAAGGGATACCCTTTACCAAGTTAGCCAAGAACCACGTACAGTCCTATCTTGCAGATCTACTGCGAGCAAAGCGGTCTCCTAGATCTACCGCCCGGGTGTTGTCGTCTCTCCGCGGGCTCTTTCGCTATGGCGTTCGCGAGTCCTGGATAAAAGTTGATCCAAGCCACGGTCTTGAAAGCCCACGGATTGGAAGGCCTTTACCGTCCACGCTATCCGAGGCAGAGGTGGAAGCCTTGTTAGACGCACCGGACGTATCCAGCGCTCTCGGCACACGGGATCGCTGCATGCTCGAGCTTCTTTATGCCTGCGGTCTGCGCGTGTCTGAATTAGTGAGTCTCACGCTGCCCCAGCTAAGCCTCAACCAGGGTGTCGTCCGAGTAAGCGGTAAAGGTGGGAAAGAGCGACTGGTCCCGATGGGAGACGAGGCACTTAGCTGGCTCCGCACGTACCTTAAATCCGCTCGTGTCGAATTATTGGGTCACACCGTCAGCGATGTCCTTTACCCCGGACGATCCGGTGCCGCTTTGACGCGACAGGCGTTTTGGCACCGAATTAAGCACTACGCGGTCGTTGCTGGCATTAGCAAACCTCTGTCTCCTCATGTGGTCCGTCATGCGTTTGCAACCCATCTTGTAAATCACGGTGCAGATTTGAGAGTGGTGCAACTGCTTTTGGGGCATAGCGACCTGAGTACGACGCAGATCTACACTCATGTAGCCCGCCAGCGCCTTCAAGGACTGCATGAACAGCATCATCCTAGAGGCTGAGGAACTTCTCTGACTTTGAAGAATCAGACAGGCAGGTTCGAAGCCCAACACCGCCTCGTTAGTGTGAGCGGATGCTTAAGTATTTAGCGTTCATCTGCCACTGGCAGGTCGATAACTTGTAAAATGGGGAGACGGCTAATCGTCGATGCGGGCCTTGATTGCATTTAGCGCCCTACAAACCGCACCTGGCGCAGTCGAGCGGGCGTAGCGCACTAGTCTGGCGTTCCCGGCGAGACGGGCTCCGGCTTTTGCAGCAATTTTTTTGCGACATTTTTTTGAGATTGGAGGCTCGATTGAATGTTTGAGATCGAAGGATTTTTACGGCGACGACGCACGCGACAAAGGCAGCAATCCTTGCTTGACGTTGGCCGAGCTAATGTTGGCTTTGCTTCCTGGCTGGCAGGTCCGGTTGTTGTGAGTTCGGCGCTTGGACAGATGTTCACATGTCTCGCTCTTCTCTCAATCGTTGCCGTTCCCCATGTTCAAAGTGAGGAAGCACTGGCGGACGTAGAAAAGGCCGTTCGTGCACAGTTCAGTGCGCCGTCGGTAGAACTGGCGGTAAAGTCCGTTGAGCGCAGTGAAATACCCGGTGTCTATCGAGTCGAGCTTACGGACGGCCCCGTTGTTTATTCTTCGGCCGACGGTAGTTTCTTCGTTGTCGGAGACCTCTATGCAGTGGAAAGCGACGGGCTTGTGAATGTGGCCGAGCTTCGACGAAGTGAGGCACGTAAAGAGGTTTTAGCGGCCGTTCCAAAGACGGACCAAATCGTATTTGCCCCTGACGGAGGGACGAAATCCTTCATAACGGTGTTTACCGATGTGTCTTGCTTCTATTGCCAGAAGCTTCACAAGGAAGTCCCGGAGCTGAACAAAAGAGGTATCGAAGTTCGCTATTTAGCGTATCCACGCGAGGGTCTAGGCTCGAAGGGCTTTCGACAGCTAGCGAGTGCGTGGTGTGCCTCGGATCAGCAATCCACCCTTACCCGCTTGAAAAACAGAGAAGACCTCGATGAAAACGTATGCCCAGGGAATCCAGTGGCAGATCAGTTTGCCCTTGGCCAGCAATTGGGAGTGCGGGGCACGCCGGCTATAGTGCTGCCGGGTGGGGAGATGATTCCCGGCTACAAGAGTGCTGATGAGCTTTTGACCTTATTGCTTCCCTAGTGATGTTTGGAATCATCGAACGCCGATTGGTTAGCTAGCCGGTAAGAGATCTCTAAAGTACCTTTACACTCGTCCACACTCGTCCACACTCGTCGTGCGGTTTTACCGTTACATAGCGGTTTTGCCAGCTTCAAGAAGTGTTTTTTTAACAAAAATTGGCGTGTTTTCGATCAATGAGCGCGCTGAATTTGACAGCGGATGGGTGGCTGCGTACTGTCTCGACCGTCGCGATGGGGCGGTAAACGCGTAAGTGCCATTACCGTTCGACGTGACTGTTGCTAACGTCGCAAAGTACTAACGTCGCAGAGTAAGAGTGGCTCCCCCTTGGAACAGCAATTTCAGCGCATACAGCGCCTTCCTCCCTATGTATTCAGCGTCATCGGAGATCTGAAGCAAAAAGCGCGTGCAGCGGGGGAAGACATCATCGATTTTGGTATGGGCAACCCAGATCAACCCACGCCAGCGCACATTGTTGCAAAGCTTACGGAGACTGCGCAGCGCCCCGATACCCATCGCTATTCCCAATCGAAGGGTATTCCTCGTCTGCGACGAGCAATCTGCAATTGGTATCGCGATCGCTATGATGTGGACCTGGATCCAGAAACGGAGGCGATCGTAACTCTCGGTTCGAAAGAGGGGCTCGCCCACCTGGCTTTAGCTACAACGGGCCCCGGCGACGCGGTACTCGTCCCCAATCCTTCCTATCCGATCCATCCCTACGGCTTCGTGATCTCCGGGGCGGATATTCGCCATGTACCCATGAAAGACGAGAATTCCTTTTTTGAGGAACTCGAGCAGGCTATTCGAACCAGCTGGCCTCGACCAAAAATGCTGGTTTTGAATTTCCCGTCAAACCCCACAGCCCAGTGTGTCGAGCTCGATTTTCTCGAGCGGGTTGTAGCAATCGCTCGCGAGCATGGGATTTGGGTTATCCAGGACCTCGCTTACGCCGACTTGTGTTTCGATGGCTATTGCGCCCCCTCAATTCTGCAGATTCCAGAGGCCAGGGAAGTGGCTGTCGAGTTTTTTAGTATGTCCAAGAGCTACAATATGCCCGGTTGGCGCGTGGGATTTTGCTGTGGAAACAAAGAGTTGGTGGGCGCACTTGCGCGCATGAAGTCCTATCTAGACTACGGTATGTTCACGCCGGTGCAGGTGGCGGCGATTGCCGCCCTCGAGGGAGATCAATCCTGTGTTCGGGAAATTCGCGATATGTATTGCTCGCGGCGCGACGTACTGTGTGAGGGTCTGCAGTCGGCCGGGTGGCCCGTAGAAAAACCAAAGGCGACGATGTTTGTCTGGGCTCAGGTGCCCGAGGCCTATCGTGCGATGGGATCTCTCGAATTTAGTAAAAAGCTTCTAACAGAGGCTAAGGTCGCCGTATCCCCAGGAATCGGCTTCGGCGAGTTCGGCGAGGGCTATGTCCGCTTTGGGCTAATCGAAAATGAGCATAGGACAAGACAGGCTATTCGTAACATCAAGCGGATGTTTCGCGACGATGGTCTTCTTGCAGCATGAACCCTAGCCGTCAAAGACACCTCTACTACTTTGCGGAGCCTGCTAATGGCTAGTGGACCACTACGTATTGGCGTTTGTGGTAATGGTACCGTCGGTGGGGGCGTAATCGCCTTGTTGCAAGACCAGGCTTCCCTGTATCGGAGCCGCTGCGGTCGCACCCTAGAGTTGACGATGGTAGGAGCACGACGGGACCGAGACGATTGTCTTGTACCACCCAGCGTCGCCGTGGAACGCGATCTGAGTTTGGTAGCGAGCGCCCGCGACTTAGATGTTGTTGTCGAGTGCATCGGTGGTACAGAGCTAGCGGCCGAACTCGTTCGCGCTGCGTTGAGCAGTGGCAAGTCGGTGGTTACCGCGAACAAAGCTCTGATTGCCGAGCAGGGAAACGAACTATATAAGCTCGCAGAAGATAACGGAGTAAGCCTCTTGTGCGAGGCCGCAGTGGCAGGTGGCGTACCGATCATCAAAGCACTTCGTGAGGGTATGGCTGCCAACTGCGTGTCATCGGTCACGGGCATCATTAACGGTACGGGCAATTTTATCCTGAGCGATATGGCAGCCGCAGGACGCGACTTTGCGGAGGTGCTCGCGGAAGCACAAGCACTAGGCTATGCAGAAGCCGATCCGACCTTTGATGTGGAAGGCATCGATGCCGCTCACAAGTTAGCGATTCTTGCTTCCATCGCATTTGCGATGCCATTGAAATTTGAGGAAGTCTACTGCGAAGGGATCTCTCAGGTGACTCCCGAAGACTTAACCTTTGCCGAAGAGTTAGGCTACTGCATCAAGCATTTGGGTATTGCCAAGCAGCGAGAGCAGGGCGTGGAGCTGCGCGTACACCCGACACTGCTGCCAAAAGAAGAGCAGCTTGCTTCGGTCGACGGCGTGCTAAACGCAGTTCGGTTGGAAGGGCATGCGGCCGGCGCTACTGTCTACTCCGGTGCGGGCGCCGGGCGTTTACCTACCGCCTCTGCGGTTCTCGCAGACTTAATTGATTTAGCGCGCAGTGGCTCGGAGGTCATTTCCGGTCTGGGTACTGCAGTTTCAACTCTCCAGGATCGAGCAGTGCTACCTATGGACGACGTCCGAAGTGCGTGGTACCTGCGTTTGAATATGTTGGACCAGCCTGGAGTAATGTCGCAGGTTGCAAGCTGCCTCGGCGCTGAGGGAGTCAGCATTGAAGCCCTAATTCAACGACCGCCGGTACATGGGCAACAATCCGTTTCCGTGGTCGTCGTGACCAATGAGGCACGAGAGCAGGAGCTGGGGCGAGCCCTCGACGCTATCAACGCTTTGGAAGGTATTGCCAGCCAACCCTACCGAATTCGGGTGGAAGGATAAGCGTGTCCACTAGCTCGTACTGTTATCTCGATCCGCGTTTGAATAGATTGTTTCCATGCAATATCTGAGCACCAGGGGGCATGCCCCGGAGTTGGCTTTCGAAGACGTTCTACTTACCGGGCTAGCCTCCGATGGAGGACTTTACGTACCGAAGAGTTTGCCTTCTTTTACGCCTGCGGAACTCGAAGCGATGGCCGCAATGAGTTATCCGGAGCTGGCGCTCAAGGTCATTCACCCCTTCGTGGCGGATTGTTTTGCGGTGGATGAGCTCGCGGAAATCCTCGAAAGAACTTATGCAGAGTTTCGTCATCCGGCGGTCGCTCCGTTGCTGCAACTGGATGAGCGGCAGTGGCTGTTAGAGCTCTTTCACGGACCGACCTTAGCGTTTAAAGATTTTGCCCTGCAGTTGCTCGGGCGCTTGCTAGACGCCGTGTTGCAACGTCGTGGTGAACGGATCGTGGTCCTAGGTGCCACTTCCGGAGATACCGGTTCTGCTGCAATTGCTGGCTGCCAGGCTTGCGAAAATA
>JBCCQO010000078.1:0-10737 GCA_039024595.1 Pseudomonadota bacterium
CTGACGACGCATCTTGCTAATCTGTTTCTCGCTCTCACTAACAGTGGGACCGCGCTGTTCGTCATTCACTTTCTAAAATTAAGCTCTTTCAGTCCGACGCTAAGCCAGAGTCTGCGCGCGTTTTCCTATTTTTCCCTCTTCAGCCTTCCCTTTGTTTTTATCTACGGCTATGCAGCGCTCGCGCCAATACTGGTGAGCTCGGCCGCGATTATGTTGCTGGGTTCTTGGGCCGCGCTTTATTGCTCATTAAGGGGAAGTCCTGTCGGACCTTTTCTAGTTGCGTCCCTAATCGTTCTTTTGCCATGCAACAGTATCGGCTTATTGCGTTTTGCTGGTTTTTTTGACGACGCAGCCTGGACCGAGCACATTGCGGAACTGGGTATGGCCGCCGATGCGCTGATCTTGTCGGTCGCCTTGGCATTTCAGGTGAATGTGCTGCGCGGAGACAAAGAAGCTGCAAGCTTGGCGAGAGAACGAGAGCGAACGGCTTTCGCCAAAAGAATCCTTCAGGCAAAGGAGCAGGAGCGCAGGAGTATCGGGAAAGCTCTCCACGATAGCCTGGGCCACAAGATTTTGGCGATCAAGGCGTCGCTGGGGTCAGCGAATTTAAACCGCAGTGAAGCTACAACCGAGACCGAGCAACTATTAAAGGAAGCAATAACCGAGGTACGGGATTTATCGCACCTTCTCTACCCGTCTATTATTGAACATCTGGGACTTAAGACGGCGGTTGGGAACGCGGTCGGGAAGGTGTTGCAAAACGCTGGAATAAGTTACGAGGTAACGGTTTCCGATTGTGAAATTGACGGTGAGTTAGAAACGCTTATTTACCGTGCGGCGCAAGAGTGCGTGAACAACGTTGTGAAACACAGTGATGCCAGTGAGTTCACTTTGGCGATCACAACGGATCAAGATAACGAGCATATCCAACTCGTGGCTACCGATAACGGCTCTGTTTCCTTCGACGAAAACGACTTTGGGTTTGGACTGAGTATGCTGCGCCAGCAGGCTGCTTTGTTTGAAGGAAGCCTCACGGTTGCCCGCGCGTCCGGTGGTCAAAATGTCCTGACCCTGATCGCTACTACCCAAAGGTAGGAACCTGATGAAAAAAACGGTTCTTGTTGACGACCATCCGATTTTCAGAAAAGGAGTGAAGCACTTACTCGGTATTTCTCAGCGCTTCTACGTAGGATACGAGGCCTCATCATGTACTGCTCTCCGTCACTTTCTGGAGGGCAATAATGAATCCCTAAGCGAGGTATTTTTCGTAATTGATATTTCGCTCCCAGATGGGAACGGCTTCGACTTGGTGCCGCCGATCGTAGCCGCCGGCGGCCGGCCCGAACACTGTGCGATCCTGTCAATGCACGAAGAGTACGAGTACGCCCAAAGAGCATTTGCTCTTGGCGCCAGAGGTTACGTGGTAAAGAGTGATGACCCTTACAGCATTATTCACTGTTTAGAGGCGATGGAGCGGGGCGAACAGTATGTAAGTGCGGGCGCCAAGAGACTACATCAGAGCACCTCAGGGTTGAGCGTTGCAGATGAAGGCAAGTCACCCAATACCGCAGAAGGTTCCTTACCCGATCTATCTCTCTTGAGCGAGCGCGAACGTGCTGTGCTACGTCTTGTGGCAGCGGGGCACACCAGTAAGGAAATCTCTGAGAAGCTCTTTCTCAGCCATCGGACCGTTGAGAATCATCGGGCACGTATGAGTCGAAAGCTTGGCCTGACAGGTGCGAATGCTCTGATAGCGCTCGCGATCGCGCAGCGTGACAAGCTTGGATTCGATCACTGACTCTCCAGATCCGTTTTCCATAGCTCTTGTGTCTGGTTTCCGCACCTGAGGTGCAGGTTCGCTCACGTGGATAAGCTCCACGCTACCATCGGCGATACACCGTTTCACTGCTGAGTTCGGGATGGGATGGGGTCTGGTGGTTCCAATGTTCTATTCAAAGTCCACAAGTCATAGAAAACGCAGGTAAAGATGCACTGAAGCGTTCGGTACTATCATCAGCGCAGGCGTAATAAAACAGACACGAGATGGTAACCAATCTTTAATCGTTGAATCACCGGAGCGTCATACACGGTTACTAATCTTTGGCGACTTTAAAGCCACCGAGTCACCGTCATGGTTTTCCGTACCCTTGTCACCGCCGTCGCAGCTGTTGTTACTACTCACGCCTCGGCGCAGGACGAAAACTCGACCGAGAATGGCAAAATCGAAGAAGTTGTCATTACCGCAAACCCGATTCGCGACAGCCAACAAGCAGCACTGGATGCAAAACGCTTCGCTGACAACGTTGTCGACGTGGTCTCGAGCGACACGATTGGTCGATTCCCCGACCAGAATATCGCCGACTCACTTTCTCGCTTACCGGGAATAGCGGTTGAACGAGACCAGGGACAAGCGCGCTACCTCAATATGCGCGGTGCCCCATTCCGTTGGACTGGCATAGCATTTGATGGCATCGATGTCCCCGGCGCCGAGAACGGCCGTATTCCTCGCTTTGACAGTCTCCCGGCTACGATTACCAGTCAGATCAATGCAAACAAGGCCGTACTTCCGAGCATGCCGGGCGAGTCTGTGGCGGGTTACATCGACATCAAGACGTTCAACCCCTTCGCCGTTGATGGTGTATCACTGGCACTCGATGTTGGCTGGGGTGAACAAGACTTGGGCGGGGGCGATGTGTCTCGTACCAGTGTACGAGGGTCCTGGTCGAACGAGTCGTTCGGCGTGGTGGGCTTTTTCTCTAGAAATTTGAGGGAGCAGGTCACGGACAACCGGGAGTACGAGCTTGAGCGCGACGAGAGCGGACAACTCGTTGTCAACAATCTCGATTTCCGAAGCTATTTTGTCGACCGCGAAGACTCGGCCTACGGTGGCCGCATTGAGTATCGCGGCGATGACGGCGGCGCATTGAAGTCTGTGTTCCTTTCAACGCTGTACACCGAATTCATCGACGACGAACAGCGAAACCAATGGGACTTCGACGTGCTTTCACCGCAACCAGGAGTCGCTCGCGACGATGTCACGCTCGAAGTTTCAAGGCTTCTGCAAGACGGTAGCTACGAAAACTCTACGTTTACCAACACGCTCGGCGCTGACTTCGCTTTTGGAGACTGGCGGTTGGAAGCTCGCTTAAACTACACGGAAACCGAATTTTTCTTCCGCATACCTCTGCCTCAGAGCGTTGATGGACTCACCAGCGGCAGCTTTGATCTTAGCGATGAGGAGGATCCGCTGCTTTTCCTGAGCGATCCACTCGACAGCATCGAATACGCTTCCACTCGCGGACTCGACTTCGCGTCGGAACTGAATATCGATGCGTGGAAGTACAAGTTGGATATTGATCGTGACATGGAGTTTTTCGGTCGTGAAAGTACCGTTGAGTTCGGTTTTATGTACGACCAACGCGAGTCAACCGGTTTCGATCAGGCGCTCAACTTCGACTTTGCCTTTCCGGTGAACCCCAGTGATTTCGATACCGGGCGCCTCTGGGATTCCAACACGACGAACACTATTGGTGGAACCTACTACGACAATGTCGGGCTCAGAAACGCGTGGGAAGCCGCTGGAGGAGTGGGCCCGGTAGACGTTCCTGATGACGCAATCGTGACCATCGACGAAGACATCATCTCAGTTTATGCGATGGCCACTACCAACTTTGACTGGGGAAACGTGGTCTATGGGCTGCGTCTGGAGCATACCGACTACTTAAGTGAGGGGCCAACGGGCGATAGTTTTCTGTCCATTAATGACGACTTTCTGAACGTACTCCCGTCGGTGCACCTAAACGTCGATCTTAGCGAAGACCTCAAGTTCCGCATCTCGGGAACGAGCGGCGTTAACCGGCCGACCTACAATGAGTGGCGAGCGTCGGCGTCGGTTGATGTCGCCGAGCGGGAAGCCGGGGGCGGAAACCCGTTCCTAGACCCTGAGGAGGCGCTCGGTGCGGACGTATCTTTGGAGTGGTATTACGCAACTGCGAGTATTCTGTCGGTCGGCGCCTTTTATCGAACCATCGATAACGTCATTTACGAAGACGTTACTACGGTGGATGGGGGGATCTACCTTCCGGCAGCCGCAGGCGAGCAGTGGACCCTTAGCGCCACTGCCAATGGCAGCAATGGCGAACTTCGTGGCCTCGAGGCCAACCTGATGTTCTCCGCCGTTGATTTCATCGACGGGCCGCTGTCCGGTTTGGGCTTCAGCTTCAACCTGACGCTGATCGACAGCGAGTTCGACACGATTCGCGGCGATATCCTCGGCCTCCCCGGCACCTCGGATGCCATTTACAACGCATCTTTGTTCTATGAAAACTACGGCTTTTCGGCTCGCATAAATTATCAGTTCCGTGAGGAGTGGATATCACCTATCGAAGACCCCTCGGAAGTCTGGGGTGATATGGAGCGTGTGGATGCAACGATTCAATACGAACTGCCAGTCGATCTCAGCGGCGCACGCGCCACCGTGTATGCCAACTTCAACAACATTACTGATGAAACTGATGTTCGCTTCGACGGAAACGGCACCATCAATCAGTCGGAAGCCTTCGGTCGCCGCTATCTTTTTGGCCTACGGGTTAACTTCTAAGCCACGGGAGCTTGAACAAATGGGCCAAGAAAAAGTCGCTAGAACAATTCAGTGCCGCCGAATCTTCTCTACGCTGGCGTTAGCGACAGTTGCGGTCCTGCCGCCCCCAACACAGGCGGAGGGCCCGGTTGCGGCATCGCTTACTACCAGCGCAGACTATGACCGAGTTCTGCCTCTAGAGGGCGGATCCAACTTTCGAGATATGGGCGGACTGTTCACTGCTAATGGGATGCGTGTTAAGCGCGGTCTGCTTTTTCGCTCAGGGGTAATGTCCTCACTCACAGAATCCGATATGGATTACCTGGACCAGTTCGGGTTTCAGCGAGTTATCGATCTTCGTTCCTCGGAAGAACGAGATCTGTATCCCAATCATTGGGCCTCTGAGCGAGGCGTTAAGCTGGTAGTTCACGAGTACAGCATGCGTGAGTTGATGGGCGAGTCCTCCGAGGAAAATGGACGACCGGCGGCGTATAGTCCGCAGCGCTCATATCGAAGCTTGCCCTACCGGCTTGAGCCACAACTGAAGCTGTTCTTTGATGAGTTGGTCGCAGGACACGCGCCTCTCGCCGTAAACTGCGCGGCCGGCCAGGATCGAACCGGTATCAGTTCTGCTTTGTTGCTCATCGCGCTAGGGGTACCTAAGGACGTGGTAGTGCAAGACTACCTGAACTCTACTCGCTTCCGCCGCCCTGGTGTCGAACGCGGTGATGTCAATCTTGTCGCTGCTGCCGAAGACAACTTTTTCGCACAAATAATGTTGGGCAACACGAACGGAAGCGGCGAGGCGGCTCCGGCACGTCCCTTGCTAACAGAGCAGGGGGTTCCTTATCTGCGCTTTGCGTTGGATCAGTTGGAGCAAGACTTTGGTTCGATCGAAGGCTTTCTTGCGGCCCGCCTTGATGTAGATAACCTAGACATCGCGCAGTTGCGCTCGCAGTATCTTGAGAGTGCCTTCGAGGCTCCGGAGCTTTGAATAGAGCCGAGCGCTGACGCACCACATCTATTCTGTCTGTGCCTTAGCGGAGCAGAGAGTTTCCGCCCCGTAGGAGCAAATTCCCAACAACAGAGCTGCGCGGGTTCTGCAACCGAAGGCCTCCACGCTCCCGCCGCCCCGTGCATCGCCGCAGCTTGAGATCGATGACGACTGGCTGTAGGGCTGTCCAAAGCTTGCTTAACTTTTAGCTACATCAGGAACGGTCTGGCGGGGTCACCCGTGTCTCGGTGTCAGGTGATCCGTCTGCAGTGATCAGAAGGGGCGCAGTACCTATCGATTTGGTATGCATACACAGGATCGGAGACCTGGTCGATGATGACGGGAGGTACAAAGGGCGAGCCGCGACTCGCAATTGCTGAAAAGCAGGGTTGGTTTCACGAACACGTCAGCCAGGGTATGGCTGGCACTTTAGTATCGGGCGATTCGAATACCCGCGGAATTGGTCTTTGGATAGCGATGTGGACAATGCACCCGTTATGCAGAACGATCTGCCTTTTTATCGCATCAAGCCCGAAGAGTGGTCAGGTGGAAACCCGCAAATCTCGGGGATATTCGAGAAAGACGTCAACGTCTACGTTAATGCCATCGACTTCTACGACGCCAATGGGGTCAACCACCAAGATCATGCCGTGATCGGGCCGGACCGGAACCAAGAAGGCTTTTTTCGTGCTGGCGGTGCTCGCGCAGCGGGTTGGATGAACAAGACGCCTGAAAAATGGGTTTCTGACATTGGTCCGTACTATATGGGGCACGCCTCCAACTGGCCGATCAACGGAAGACTGAGTCAAGGGCCGTCATTGTATGGTTGGGATGGAAACACTCCCCCTACGACTCGCGAGTTTTTGTACTACTCATTAAACAACCCCCTCGGGTCTCACGATGCTGAGAATCCTGCAAATCCGCTCTGGAATGAGCTCTCCCATGCGGCCGTAGGATTTATTCACGGCGATGACTAAATCGTTTTAGGACTAACGGAAGGCCTAAAATCCGGAATTGGCTACAAAGTGCGAGGTTTGGGAGGTTATGCCTCAAATGAGGCGGGAGATTGGACTTCCTATTACTGGAGGTACCCTATGCGAGACATCCTGGATGCGAGGAATTCCGCTCGGCCTTATGACTACGGCGAGCTTGGACTCGACTACCAACCTCGAGGTGGCGCGTACAAAGATGGCTTTGTTTACCTCGTCGACTTAGAGGGCGATAAAATTCAAAACCGGTTTGAGCCTGTACCGACATTACACAAATACGAGGTTCGCTAACTGGCGAAAAATAGTTTGCTTGCCTGGGGCGAGTGTGAAGCACAATCCCGGAACATCTACCTGCACTGACGATGCCGGAATCGCGAGGCCTTCTTAGGAACTGCTCTAGAATCTTGTACGGCAGATCAAGGCTTAGCCGGGACTCTGCGTTCCGGTGGAAGAAGCTCGCGCAAAACGTTTGCACTTTCTGGCCGCTTCTCCAGCGTAAACGCATCGTAGAGCTCACCGGTTGCGGTGTAAGCGCGGTAGGTCAGCTCCGCATCAGAAACATCAATCACCTGATACAGTTGAGTGAACTCGGCGACGCGACGCGCGAAGGGTGTACTTGTGATTGGGTACATTTTCGGCCCGCTCACCGACACCACGTAGACCGTTCCAACCTCTGGGTCGTACACCTGCTGAAATCCCGAGTCCCGATTTTCCGAAGTCTTCAATGAGGACGTCGCTCCCGTTCGGGCGTAACTGTGATCATGCCCAGTAAGCACCAGATCAACTCGGTACTGATCCAGCAGCGGCTTCCAAAGCTTGCGGAGCTCCGCATTGTCCCGCTCTGCTGCTGGTGAAAAAACCGGATGGTGAAAGGTGAGAATCGTCCATCGGTTCGGATTGTCCTTCAGGACTCGGCGAAGCCACGGCACCTGGGCCTCTAAGTCTGCGTTCGAGTTTAAAGAGATAAAGCGCGTGCCCTGATAATCGATATAGTAGACGGTTTCCTCTAAACCTTTCGGAGCTCGCTGCACAGGGAAGGCAAATTGAGGCCGCCAATGGCCGCTGAGTTCGAGAGTGCCTGGATCTCGCGGCCGGACTTGGAGGGGGGGGCCGTAGGAGAGGCTGCCGACCACCTCTTCGGCGGAAAAGCCGGTCTGCTCCATTACTGCTCGATCGGCTGCGAGAATCTTGCCCATAGAATCCAGCGTCAATGAGGAGACAACGCCGGTCGCTGAAGTAACGCGCACGTCATAGCCGTCTAGGCCGTCCCCTTTCGGGCTGACCTCCACGATGATTGGCAGCGTTTCGCCACTTTTGCTCGTCCAAAATTGCTCAGACGCCGGTCCCGTTCGGGCACGGTGGTACTCGTGATTGCCCGGCGTAGCAATGATGGGCACCGTCGCGTTCACCCATGACGCAGCTCCATGCCACTCTCCCCATTCGACGTCCCGCGTGTCGCGATTGATGAGATCACCTGCATGCAACATGAACGCAGCCCGCGGAGCGTCTCTAAACGCTTCCCGGAACACGCGAGACCAGTGCGTCCTCACATCGTTTTGCGCATCTCCAAAATAGACAAAGCGAAAAGGTTTGGGTCGCTCGCTCGCCGTACGGAAGTGAAAGAACTCGCTCCAATTCACACCATCGCCAACACGATAGGCGTAGAGCGTATTGGGCTCCAAATCAACAAAATTGAGCGTGTGATAATGAGCGGTATTGGTATCGGCCGCGTACTCTTGAGTGGTCGCTTCGAACCGTGCGGGGTTTATTGCCCGGCCATTGGCGCTGGCGACCGCGAGCTCTCCTACCGCGCGTTTCACCGTTGTATCGGTTCTCCAAGTCACGGCCTGCGACCGGGCCGGATCACCCATCCAGGTCAGAACAACACGATCCGGCAAGGGCGTAGGAGCAAAGGCCTCCGCAAGTGAATACTCGTTCGGCTGCCACTCCGTGTCTGCTTGGTGTTCGTGAGCAAAACTTTCCGATGCTATGCACAGACCAAGAAAAGCAAGCGAGAGGCTGGTCGCGTTGAGACAACCATTTTTCATATCAACTCCTAGGCGTTTCTAATGAGTGCAAGCGGTGGCTGGCAGCTCTGCTTTTGACCTTAATCGTGGACGGGCTTCACGCGCTCCCCGGACACAACGAGGAACTAAATGAAATAGTCTCCACTCCAAGATAGCAAGATCTAACGACCGGGCATGTAACGACTTCCGCCCCAGGCACGAGTGGACCATCAAAATAGACCTTGATTGTGACGCCTTGGTGTCAGCTGACCTGATGAAAAGGCAACGGCGAAAAGACAAAAGCGAAAAAATCAAACGAGTGCACGGATTGCGATGGGCAGTTAGCCAGTAGGTTTGAAGCTCTAGTTTGATAATCCGGACCTATGGAGGTCGATAGAATTTAGCTATCAGTTGGATATTTTCAAGACGGTTATGTCTATACCATGTAAACTTCAAATTACGACAATCGAGATGCTCTTACCGTCCGTATCCTCTCTCTAGTTAGAAGGCAAATCGGAAAAAGCCCAATCGAAAAGAGTTAAATCCAATCGAGTAGTCCCGTTTTCAATAATATATAGCGATCCCGCTTTCTCTGGCACGTTGCTTTGGGTGTGGGCGGTATCGTGTGTATGAAACTGGCAATCGGAAGATGGCCGGGCCCCTCAGGGGGAGCACTACCTTAGCGTAACCAACAGTATGGAGAAGTAGAATGTCCACGATCACCGAGCAGGAACTGACTGAAGCGCGTCAAATCTGGGGTAATGCCCTTGTCGGCATTTCAACAGCCTATGACGAGGACGGCTTCGAGGCGGCGAACAAGCTCGCTAACGATGCCCTTGACGGCGCTTATGGCTATAACCTCGGTCCTGTTCTCTTTAAGCCTACCCTGGCCAGTGGTGAGCAAACATTCAGACCTACCCGTGAAGGTGCCTTGTCCTATTTCGTTGGTCATAACGAGGCCTATCCGGGTGATGGCGGTTTTGGGCTCAAGAGCTGGCGATCCGTAGTTTCTGAAACGTCCGCGAGTTTCATTGAGGGAGACGTAGCGATGTGGATGGGATGGGTTACCTTCACCGATAAAGATGGAAACGTGACCAAGGTCGACAAGAGCTGGGGCTACAAGAAAGATGAGGCCGGCGTACTTCGGATCGTTCTCCATCATTCCTCATTGCCCTATCAACCCTAGAGTGCTTGTCGCGCAGCTACCAGCGCTATAACCAGCGGTGCGTGCAGACCGGTATTGAGTTGGGTGATCGCCTCACTTGGTGCCGGTTTAGTCCTCTAAACGTTTTACTCACGCGTCGATTTTTTTACCGAAGACACTGGCACCCGCCAAGCTTCAAGCCTTTGACCTGTTGTACGGAGCTATCAAATGTTCAGCAATCTAAAGAGCGACCTACCCGCTGGTATTGTCGTGTTTTTCGTCGCCGTACCTTTGTGTTTGGGTATCGCTCTCGCCAGTGGTGCACCACTGATCTCGGGACTTATCGCGGGAATCGTTGGCGGTATCGTAGTCGGAAGTTTGAGTGGCTCGCAGGTAGGGGTATCAGGGCCTGCCGCCGGTCTCGCGGCGATTGTACTGGCCGGCATCACGCAGGTCGGAGGCTATGAAAACTTCCTCGTCTGCGTGGTACTCGCCGGCCTGATACAGCTCGGTCTGGGCTTTTTGAAGGCGGGTGTCATTGGCTACTATTTTCCGTCATCAGTGATTAAGGGCATGCTCACCGGTATCGGTATCATCATCGTACTGAAGCAGGTACCTCACTTCTTCGGCTACGACGCAGACCCCGAAGGCGACTTTGCATTTTTTCAGGTCGACGGGGAGAACACCTTCACCGCGCTGTTTAGTACGGTCGATAACATCAGCGTTGGAGCAACACTCGTCGCCTGCCTAGCAATGGGCATTTTGCTGCTCTGGGAGCTGGTGCTGACCAAGCGGGCAAAAATCTTCCAACTGATCCAGGGCCCTCTAGTGGCTGTGGTCCTCGGTATTGTCTACTTCCTAATCACTCGTGGTAGCGATGGATTGGGTATCGCGCCGGAGCACCTGGTGGCCGTACCCATCACCAGCAACGTGACCGAACTTCTTGTTTTTCCTAACTTTTCCGCGCTGGGTCAGACGAGCGTGTGGATTATGGCGGTGACTATTGCTGTCGTTGCCAGTCTAGA
>JBCCQO010000079.1:0-10708 GCA_039024595.1 Pseudomonadota bacterium
ATGTAGACTGAGCGCTATCCCATTCACAATCAAACGCTTCTCTTCCCAGGGGCCAAGGTCCAAGACACCATCCTTTATGTTTCGGATGCTAGCGACGGGATAGTGATTCAATACCACCGCCACCGTTTTTGCGTTATACAAGTTAGACCAATACGCCAGTTGCGCATTACGACTCAGACTCGTCGCATCCAGCGCAGCTAATGTCGCTATATAAGCATCCAGTGCTGTTTTGTCGTCGACCGATACTTCAGCATAAGCGAGGCGCCCAAACCCTTTCGAATCCACACGCAAATAACGCTTCAGAAAGCGACCCCAGACATCGTGCTTAGGCTCCTCTTGGACTCCGCTCTGCGCCAGCGTTCCATCAAGCAGTTTTGCTTTGGGTATCGCCAGTCGCTCCACGCTTGCACAAGCGCTTATGAGCACCGCGAGCACGATGCCTAGTATCCGTAGCGTCAGCCGCGTCGTATTCATATGATTTTTGGTTTCCATGACTCTTCGCAGACTAGGACCGACAAGCACTCGGATAGTTCTGCAAGACGTTGCTGATCTCGCTGGAGCAGGCGAACCAACAGATTCGCGGGGGAACTTATGGTCGCCTGCCTTATCGAATCGGTGGTCTGGGCAAAACAGCGAAGAGTATGAAACGAGCAAGGATCACCAATCCGTCTTTATTACGGAACCCTTGGACCGGACCAGGTGAGCGGAGCGCGACCCGGAATAGGCTGGCTCGCCCGTGTCGCGCCTACCTGATGGGCGTCATGTTTTTACTCGGCGGCACTCTCGGCGGCACTCTCAGCAGCTCACTAATCGCCGCTATCACGTACGCGGCTGACGATCCCAAACGAAGTGTTTCCCATTCCGGTGAATCATTAGCAGCCGACTTTCTCGCACTCATTCTTGCTACCGAATCAGACTCGATTGGCGAGGCTATCTCAGCGATCAGCGAAACTTGGCAACCGTCCGTGCTGCCTATGGCGATAGAGGCTTACCAGTACTCGCGCTCGGAGCGAGCCCGAGCTTTTCTTGGCAGAAAAATAGACGAACTAACCGGACTTAAGGCCGCAGACGATATCAATAGAATCTACTATTGGCTGTGGAATCAGGATATCGAGCCATCATCGGATTATGGTGACTTCAAGGCCGGCCTCTACCGCTATATAGACCCAGCCTTTGAGGCGTACTTTCTCGATCGGCAAGCAACCGCGCGCATCCGTTTAGACGAGATTCGATGGGGTGGCGTTCGCCAGGACGGGATCCCTCCTCTGAGAAACCCGAAAATGATCGCAGCTGAAGAGGCAGAGTATCTAGAAGACGACAACATCGTGTTCGGAATCACTGTCAATGGTGACGCAAGAGCCTATCCGAAACGCATCCTCGCGTGGCACGAGATGTTTACCGACACCATCGGCGGTACACCGATTGCGGGGGTCTACTGTACCTTGTGCGGTACGGTAATCCCCTATCGTACTGAGTGGAATGGAAAGTCATTCACCCTCGGCACTAGTGGATTTCTCTACCGTTCCAACAAGCTTATGTATGATCGCGCGACTCAGTCACTGTGGAGCACTGAGCGCGGCGAGCCGGTACTCGGCCCGCTGGTCGACAAGGGCATCAGCCTCGCTTTCGAGAGCGTGGTGACCACGACCTGGGGCGAGTGGAAACGACGCAACCCCAGGACGACCGTGCTGGCGTTGAATACCGGGTACCAGAGGGACTACGGCGAAGGGGCCGCCTACCGAGACTACTTTGGCGACGATGAGCTCATGTTCAACACACCGTTCTCCGACCAACGTCTTGCCAACAAACGGGAAGTGCTCGCGCTTCGTTTCGCTGGTGCGCCAAAACAACAACTGGCCATTGACACCGAATTCTTACGCAATAACCCGGTCTATACCAACCGTATCGGACAGCAAGAATTCGTCGTCCTGACGGATGTGACTGGTGCTAATCGAGTGTACGACCCTGGAACGGTTACCTTTATTCGCTACGATGGTCGAGATAAAGCAACCGACAGTACGGGCGAGAACTGGACCGTAAGTGAGGAATCCCTCGTAAGCGACAGTGGGCAGACACTTCAGCGCCTCCCGTACCATAGAGCGTTTTGGTTCGGATGGCAGGCAGCGTTTCCCCAGACCGAACTGGTTAAGTAGCGCGGGACCTTAGTCATAAGGTCCCGATCATATACCTGCTGTTACCTGCTATTACCTGCAATGTCGGTTGTGGCTGAAACGCAGGCTAACAGTCTGCTTGCTAATTCCCTTCGGTCTTAACCTTCATCAAAGCATCTTTGGCTTTTTCAACATCAACCGCTTCGGTCGCTTTTTTCATATCAACCGCTTCCGCAGCCTTTTTCATGTCAACGCCACCGGTTCCTACGGCGTCCTTGGCCTTTTCCATATCGACCGCTTCCATGGCCTTATCTTTATCGACGGCTTTCATTAGCTCGTTTACGTCCTGCGCATGAGCTGGAACGAAGGAAAAAACCGGTAAAAGTAGTAGTGCAGTTGTGAAGTAACGCATGGTGAGACCTCAGAGAGTGGTTAGACCTAGTGGCTGGGTGAATGATAACGCTGCGAACAGTGGCGCCTGAGTAGTCGCGTAGAGAAGTGATGGCGCAACCCTCAAGGACAATAGATTATACGCACCGGTCGGGCAACCATTGCGACCACCCGTTTCGAGCAGCCGCCAAATAGAGCCTCCGCGCTCAGTTCTGCTGTTTACCCTAGTCGCTTCTTACCCTAGTCGCTTCTTACTCTAGGTGCTTCTTACTCGAGTTGCTTTTTACTTTTGTCGCTTCACTTAGGCGGATGTCCAACAGCGAGCAATACCAACTTTTTCTGGGCCGCTAAGAGTCTCTTTAGCTGAGCAACACTTCCCGCCGACGCTTTATAACCTCGACACGCAGTCTCCACCTGACTAGCCAACAGCGTTGGAGTCAAACCGTGTTCCTTAAGTTCCTTGGCAAAAGGGCGGAGCACTCGAGCGATTAAAGCCGCATGGCGCGCATGATTCGCTTCAAGGAGGTCCATGGCAAATTCTTCTACACCGCTACTTATATCCAGAACCTCGTTTTGTGCATGCATCAGTTCGTACAATTGGACCGTGTAGACGCCAAAGATCGTATCAAGCTGCGATGCTAGATCGGGAACGTCCGCAAGCATGTCCTCAGCGAGAGCGTGCGTTTTTTCCCCCGAGTATTCAATTGCCGCCCTTAAGATATTGGTTCTATTTTTGAGCAAAGAGTAAATCGTTTGTCGCGACAATCCGGCTGCTTTTGCAATATCCCCGATTGATGTCTTGGCGACACCATAGCGACTGACAACCTCAATCGTCGCTTCAAGTATTCGTATGCGCTGCTCGTCCATTGCGTCCATTGTTTACACTGACAATATTTGTTAATTTGTCCATACCACCACGGTTAAGGGGCTCAGATCGTGCAAGAAACTATTTTGGTTACTGGTGCTACGGGTTTCATCGCTCAGCAGCTGATCATTGATCTTTTAGAAGCCGGCCATCGGGTTAGAGGCACGATTCGAGACCTCTCCAAGAGCGACGCTTTGCTGCAAACCCTATCGAATCATACAGACAAAGCCAATGACCTCGACCTGTACCAAGCGGACCTGGAGACCGATGAAGGATGGGCTGAAGCGATCAAAGGCACAAGCTGTGTGCAGCACGTGGCTTCACCATTCCCTCTTCGTATACCTAAGGATCCCGAGGACCTCATACGTCCAGCGAGACAAGGCGTCCTCCGTGTACTAAAGCTGGCAAAAAAAGAAGGTGTTAAGCGTGTTGTTATGACCTCCTCTTGCGCCGCAATAGCCTATAAATCAGATGACCCGCTACCCTCCGTCCTGACCGAGGACGACTGGAGTGATGCGCATGATGCTAGAGCCTGCCCGCCCTACCCAGCATCCAAAACGCTAGCGGAACGAGCAGCGTGGGAATATATCGAAGGAGAAGGCAAGGGCTTGGAGCTCGTGGCAATCAATCCAGTGGGTGTCTTTGGACCGATACGTAGCGCCGATGTAAGAACATCTGTCGGTGTTGTGCAGCAGATGTTATCCGGGGGAGTGCCAGCGATGCCAAGCATGGGGCTTCAGTTTTGCGATGTCCGCGACGTATCCGCAATGCACATAAAGGCAATGGAGACGCCGGAGGCCGTGGGAAACCGCTATGCGGTCGCGAGTGAATTTCTCTACATGGAAGACGTGGCAAACGTTTTGAGAGAGGCATTCCCTGATTTCGCCTCAAAGCTGCCAACAAGGATTCTCCCAAGCTTTCTGGTGAGACTCCTAGCGCCCTTTTCAGAAGACGCAAAAGTCGCGAGCTATGAGATTGGCAAACATCGCTATGTGTCCCCGAAGAAGGGCGAGGATCTGCTAGGTCGCAGTTTTATTGACGCTAGGGAAGCACTCATTGAATCCGCTCAGACACTGATCCGTTATGAAGCCGTCTAACGGCCGAATCCAGCGCAAGGCGTGCTTAGCCAGTTCAAGCGGAAAGAGCCAGCGGGAAGTGCCGAAAAGCCAGCGGAAGCTATATGAGCCACAGAAGCTATAAAGGATGTCTCCGGTACTGACCCTTGTGAATTTGGCGGAGAGGGAGGGATTCGAACCCTCGATACGTTGCCGTATACACACTTTCCAGGCGTGCGCCTTCGACCACTCGGCCACCTCTCCGTTCGGGCGCGGACTATACCGAAACCCCGATCGCTTCGCTATGGTTTGCTACTGGCGATTCAGCCGATAACGAGGGGCCGGAACGCTTTCGGAACAGCGCCAGGGGCTGATAGCGAGGCCGCCTCGACGAGTATAGAGGGCATGCACAGAGAGATATTCAGGGGCCAACTGCGACCATAAATCGCAGTAGATCCGTTCAACACACTGCTCGTGAAACTCCTGATGATCTCGAAACGCCAACAAGTAGCTCAGTAGTTCTCGTGAAGACGCATGTGTTCCTCGGCTGTCCACCACTACGGTCGCCCAGTCCGGCTGAGCTGTCACTGGACAGAGCGAACGCATGAGATGGGTGTATACCTTTGCGCTACCTACAACGGGTGTCAGTGTCGCTGTGTTGAGATCGATCTGAGGTTCTGCCGCTAGCTTATCCAGGCACTTGCCCTCAAGGCGTGCACCGCAAAATTTATCGCTCTCTGCATCAAACACGCTTAGCGAGACTTTCGCCCCCACTACGGCAGAGAGGTCATCTATGATCGTCGCGACCGCTTCCGCTTCAGTGGCAAACCTATGACTATTAAGCGAGTTCAGGTACAGCTTAAGCGATTTAGACTCGACTAGGTTTGGTGAACTGGCCGGGATGACCAGCGTTCCAACTCTCGCCTCGGGAACGCCCGCTGGGGATAACCATGAGAGCTCATAGGCGTGCCATACGTCTTCGCCATAGGCACTAAAGCTACCAGCTCTCAAGCTCTGACGGGCGTTTGCTCGGGGGACGGGAAAGAGCAGTGATGGATCGTAAAACTGGCTTCCAGCCACATGCTGTCCAAGCAGAGGCCCTTTGTCATGCGCTTTGCCCATCGCTATTGACGTAAGCGCGTGCCCGAATTCAGTAAATGCATGCTGTAGCCAAAGGCAATTACCGTGAAGAATCCGAGCATAGCGAACGCGAAACCAACAGATACGTCGGCGACGCCCAAAACGCCGTAGCGAAAGGCATTCACTACGTAGACCAAAGGATTCAGCTTAGACACCGCCGCCCAAAAATCCGGGAGTAACTCGAGCGAATAAAATACGCCTCCGAGATAAATAAGCGGAGTAAGTACAAAGGTCGGAATGATGGATATATCGTCGAAGCTGTTAGCAAAAACCGCGTTAATGAATCCGGCTAAGGCGAATAGAACTGACGTCAGAAAGACGCCAATCACGACCACAGAAAAGCTGTGGATGTGCAGATCAGTGAAACACAAGGACACACTCGTAACGATAATAGCGACAAGAAGTCCCCGCGCCACCCCCCCAAGCACGTAGCCCATTAAGATGATGTAGTTGGGAGTCGGTGACACAAGTAACTCCTCTACGCTGTGATTGAACTTTGATCCAAAGAACGAAGAAACAACGTTTGAATAGGAGTTGGTCACAATCGCCATCATGATTAACCCAGGCACTACAAACTCCATATAGGTGAAGCCACCCATCTCGCCGATCCGAGACCCGATCAGCGAACCGAAAATCACGAAGTAAAGCGACATTGTGATCGCCGAAGGCAGCAGCGTCTGCGGCCAGATTCGCAGAAATCGGCGAATCTCTTTTCTTACGATCGTTGCAAACGCAACCAGTTTCTCCTGCGAATTCATGTGCCCTGCTCTACCAGATTCACAAACATCTCCTCGAGTCGGTTGGCACGGTTACGCATACTGACAACCTGAATGCCTGCGTCCTGCAAGGCGGAAAACACCTGGTTCAAATGCTGCCCCCGTTCTACCTCAATCTCTAGGGTGCAGTTGTCGACTCTTCTGACAACGAAATCGTCGATTGCAAAGTCCGCCGGCAACACATCGGCGCTATCAAGAATAAACACCTCGCGGTGCAGTCGACGCAGCAAGTTACGCATTGAGCTGTTTTCAACGATTTCGCCGTGATTGATGATTGCAATGTTTCGGCAGAGAGCCTCGGCCTCCTCCAGATAGTGCGTGGTCAAGATGATCGTCGTGCCCTGCTCGTTCAAGTCCTTGAGAAAGTCCCACATGCCGCGGCGCATCTCGATATCAACACCTGCGGTCGGCTCGTCAAGAATGAGCAACTTGGGTTGATGGACTAAGGCACGCGCAATCATCAAGCGCCGCTTCATACCACCGGACAACATTCGACCAGATACGTCCCGCTTATCCCACAAGCCAAGCTTGCGCAAATAAGCTTCCGTTCGCTCTCGTGCTAGGGATCGCGGAATCCCGTAATAGCCCGCCTGATTGGCCACGATATCGAAAACATTTTCAAAAAGGTTGAAGTTAAATTCTTGGGGCACCACGCCCAAGAACTGTTTGGCCAGCGGGTAGTCGACATCGATATCGACTCCATGAATTTCCACTTCACCAGCGGACTTCGCCACAAGGGAACAGATAATACCGATAGTGGTCGATTTGCCGGCACCGTTAGGGCCGAGCAGTGCAAAGAAATCGCCTTGCTCTACCTCCAGGCTAATGCCTTTAAGGGCAGCAAAGCCGTTATCGTAGGTTTTCTCAAGGCCTTGTATCCTGAGCGCAGACACCTCGGAGCGATCAATGACTTCGCCTCCAGCTGCTGCACTCACGTCGCTACCAGCCGATACGCCGCGCGCAGTGTCGGGCGCAGCGGCGAATGACGGCTCGCGAGACGGCGTTAAATCCGCAGGATTAGCCCCACTTTCATTGTTACTAGCGTCTATCATCAGATCCTCGAGAACATTGCATCTCTATGGCTTATGCTCTCTCATACGGTGGTTGAATGGTGTACTGGCCGTGCAGTGCTAGCAGTGCTAAAAGACCAGGAATTCGGCGACCGAAATAGCCGGGGGCGCGCATTGTAAACAGTTACTATAGCTTGAGGAACACCGGCTTTAGCAATAGCAGCTTGATAAACACTGAGTTCACAGATACCGGCGTGAAAAGTAATCCGAAGCTTTGCGCTTATTCGCAAGCAAATTCGTAGGACAACTCCCCATATTGTGTTTGCTCAGCGGCTTTTTTAGGTGCTTGTGCAAGGACTTTTTCAAGGAAAATCGATGGACGATAAAAGCTTCCACGAGATGCACATGGATACCTTCCGTAGCTTTACAGCTCACTTGAAAGGCCTCGCCGACAAAGAAGAAGGCGCTACCTTGCTAAACCTTGCGTCTCATTTTGCGCTGTTAAGCTCAGCGCCGAGCAAAGTCATGGATGAGGGACCGGAACTTGTCGCCCGGTTTTTTACCGTGGCACCACATTTGGCGCCTACGTTTCCCCGCGACCTTCTATGGTACTTAGGCGGGGAATGTCTGCACTTTATGCCCGACGAAGAAATCGAAGCACTGACGATCATGGATGAACAGCGTCGCGAAGCCGCGGCTAAAGGCGAGTTTTTCAATTGGCGTGAGTTAAGAGCTGCCTCAAGGGGCCTGCAATAAGGTGCAGTCTAAGCCCTTGAAAAGGCGATAAGAAAAACATCGTGCCGGGCGTCAAGATACACCGACGCATGCGGCAAGATTATAGACTCCCGTTGCTTGACGCTGTTGGGTGTCATCCCTACAATGCGCGCCTTCTCACAGCCTTGTGAGGTCCTCAGCGTCCCCTTCGTCTAGTGGCCTAGGACACCGCCCTTTCACGGCGGGAACAGGGGTTCGAACCCCCTAGGGGACGCCATTTTCTTACTTAGCGCTCGGGCGTGCTTACTTAGCGCTCCGGCTTGGCATTCGGGCTGACTGCGGGCAGGTCGTTAGGTCTGTCTTTTTGTTGGCTGACTGACTGTCTGGCTCGCGGATCGACTATTGTGTATTTGCAGTCCGGTTAGTCGAAGCTGCCACTCGATGGTCCTAGCCGTTATAGACCCTGTGCAACTTAAGCCTATCCAAGTTAGCGGCTATGGAGGCATCACTGTAGCGCTTCACACAGTCGCAGCGCCTCCCCAGCTAACGAAGAAGGTCGATGTCTATCGAAGAGTGACGCTTCTAGCTTCGCCAGCTCTCGCCTCAAGGGATAATTTCGGCGTAAGGAGTCAAAGGCAGGACCCACGTCACTGTGAGGCTCTAGGAGCCTCGACCGCATCTCTTGATCATCGTCGCGAATTCGATAGTAGCGCTGAATTAGCTCACTGGCTGACTGGGTTGGAGCAATTTGCTCATTGGGTTGCGGTTCGGAGCTTTGATCGAAGGAAAGGGGTATTGGTGGCACCATACCGACGTTCCCCATTCCCTCCCAAAGCATGCGAGTGGCCTCAAGCTTTGCGTCCAGTGAATAACCAGCGATATGAGGGGTTGCGATCTTCACAGCGCTGGCTTGGAGAACCGTAGCGTCAATGCCGGGCTCGTTCTCCCAGACATCGAGCACAAGATTTGCCGGTGAGTCCGTCGCGAGATGCTGACGCAAGGCCGACCAATCAAACACTTCGCCGCGAGACGCGTTGATCAGTGTTTGATGGGCATCAAGACAAGACCATACGTTCTCATCGAACAGGCGAAAAGATGGATGCGCCACTCCATGGGTCAAGCTGCAGTGAACGCTGATAACGGCACAGGAGAGGAGCTCGTCTAGACTGCAAAAAGCAGGTGATTCCTCTCCTTTTGCTGCAACACCCGCTGCGACCTCTGCTGCAACCGGCGGATCATAGAGGCTAACGCGCCAACCCAACTTATCCGCGACCGACTTTAATCGCTTGCCTACGTGTCCATAGCCTACAATTCCCAGACGCTCGCCCTGCTCGAGCGTTTGCCACGGCTTTCCTAACTCAAGCAGCGCCGCCAACACGTATTCCACTACCGCGTTGGCATTAGATCCGGGAGCGGCGCAAAAGTGTGTACCAGTAGATTCCAGATAATCCCGGTCAATGTGCTCTAAACCCGCCGTGGCCGTGCCCACATAGGAAACGCGGGCTTTAGACAGTAAGTTTTTGTCGACTTGCGTGACTGACCTAACCCACAACGCATCGATGCCATCGAGACTATGGGCCTGAATTGATCGACCGGGTAATGTTGATACGGAAACGCTCGAGGGGGGCAGCGCGTCGAGTCCAGCGATGTTTTCGTCCGCCAATAATCGAATCACGAGCGTGGCAAGCTACTGAAGTTGAGCTGAATCGATGAAAAACTAGGGTTGAAGTGACGCGTGAGCTGATCAAAAAATACGCGAGCACGCCCGGGCAAACCTTCTGTCTTTAGTCGAACCGCTTGTTCACGTATGGCAGATGAAAACTGCGCCAGTTCGGCGGCACTGGTCTGGGCTTCCAGGTTGTCCATACTCACGCGGAAAGGAACCGCGAGCGCTTGGGAAAAGCACCATTCCAAGGCCTGCGGCCTGGCTTCGACACCGATGAACTGGACCTGCTGCGTCGGGCTTCGCCCATCAGGAACATACCAGTAGCCGTAGTCTACTAGGCGACGTCGCTTGGCGCCCGCGATACACCAGTGGGCGACCTCATGCAAAGCGCTGGCAACAAAGTCCTCGCGAAAGTAAATAATGGCCGGACCATCATCAACTATTGGCGTATAAAGAGGTTCCTTTGCGCCCCCACAGAGTAAGGTCTGCTCTTGTTCGAAGAAGGTAGCGCGAAATAAATCGGAGAGGTCTTTACTACTAACCACGTTTACTCCGACCCACCTTTGCGCACGACATAAACGTACTCGCGACCGTAGTCAGATCCGTCGTCGCTTTGCCTTTCCTCCGCCTTAAGCAGCTCATGACCCAGATGGCGACAGAATTGGGCAACGTCCCGCTGGGTAGATGGGTCGGTTGCGAATACGGTAAGCGTATCGCCGGAAGCCATTTTTCGAATCGCTTGGTGCATCAACATAACCGGTTCGGGACAGCGCAGACCACGGGCGTCTAAGGAACTCACAGTGGTGTTTGGGTCCGGCATCAAAAGTGGGCCACGAAAGTACTGCAGTAAAAACAAAACGTCATGGTGCCTACGCCTTCCTAATGGTCGTCTGCAGCGATAGCCAGTAAATGCTGTGCTACCACCTCTAGCTTCTCCTTTTAACTTGTGAGTACGCTTTAACAGCCCTCGAATGAAGACTA
>JBCCQO010000080.1:0-10632 GCA_039024595.1 Pseudomonadota bacterium
GCCTGAGGAAGCGGCGGTGGGCGATGTATTAGGAACCTTGTCGGTACGCGTAGCGGTACATCGAATGGTATCTACATCTACTTGCAGCTCGTGGGCGACTATTTGCGCCACTTTTGTATACAGACCTTGGCCCATCTCGGTGCCACCGTGGTTGAGCTGAATACTCCCGTCCGTATAAACGTGAATAAGCGCTCCTGCCTGATTCAAATGCTTAACGGTGAATGAGATGCCAAACTTCACCGGCGTCAGAGCCAATCCGCGCTTCAAAATTCGATTCTGCTCGTTGAAGGCACGAATGTCTTTACGACGTCGCCAATAATCGGAGCTCTGTTCGAGGCGCTCGATCAGTGTCGGTAGAACGCGTGTGTCTACGGTCTGACCATAGTGCGTAATATTGCGATCGCCTTCTTCCGTGTAGAGGTTACGCTTTCGGACCGTTAAAGGGTCTTCTCCGATCGCGCGCGCCACCGCGTCTATGATGTCCTCGATGGCGACCATGCCTTGGGGGCCTCCAAAGCCGCGAAACGCCGTATTAGAAACTGTGTGCGTTTTAACGCGGTGGCCTACGACTTTCATCGCCTCAATGAAATAGGCGTTGTCTGAGTGAAACATCGCCCGATCGACAATCGCGTCCGATAGATCCGGTGACATCCCGCAACCACCGGCGAGCATAAGATCCAGTGCTCCTAGCCGGCCACTGTCATCAAAACCTACCTTGTACTCGCTTAAGAAGTGATGTCGCTTGCCGGTGGCGCGCATATCTTCGGATCGTGCTAAGCGAAGCTTTACCGCTCGACCCGTGCGTCGCGCCTGGATAGCCGCGAGACAAGCCCATTGGTTTGCATGGGTTTCCTTGCCCCCAAAAGCACCGCCCATACGACGAGCGTCAACGGTGACCTTATGCATAGGCACGTCCAGCACTTCCGCCACCAGTTTTTGCCCCTCCGTGGGGTTTTGCGTGGAGGAGTACACCAACATACCGCCGTCTTCTTCGGGTACACAGAGCGACACCTGTCCCTCGAGATACATCTGCTCTTGCCCACCGATCTGCAAGCGGCCTTCTAGGCAATGTGCTGCGTTCTCAAAGCCAGCGCTCAAGTCTCCGCGCTGCTGCGTGTGCGGTGGACGAACGAAAGATTCCGCCTCCAAGCCTTGTTCAATGGTAAGAATCGCCGGCAGCTCCTCGTAGCTGACCTGTGCGAGCTGTGCTGCGCGGCGCGCTTCTTCGTAGCTCTCCGCAGCAACACAAAACAAAACTTGTCCGTGAAACTCAATTTCGTCCCCAGCGCCGATCAAAAGCGGATCGCCAGGAAATACCGGTCCAATATCTCGATGTCCAGGTATGTCATCTCGGGTGAGCACATCAACCACGCCGGGTGCCTCGCGAACCTTCGCAAGGTCTATTGCAGTGATCCGCCCTCGAGCGATCGTCGAAAGTCCGACATAAGCGTGCAGGGTGTTGGCCGGAGCCAGCATATCGTCGATGTAGTTTGCCGTACCGGAAACATGCTTCTCAGCACTTTCGTGGGCCGCACGCTGCCCTACGGAGCCCCTAGGGGCCCCTCTTGCGACGGGGATGGCGTTTGGATCGTTCAATGTGCTTTATCCATGAGCGCGAGCCAGTACCACCGGGTGCGTTCGGGTAGATTCCTCCCCGAAAAACTCTGCTGCCAGTCGGTGCAAAAGATTAGCGGCAACAGCACTTCGGTATTGTGCACTGGCCCGTGCATCGCTAATCGGTGTAAATTCTTGAGCGAGGGTTTGCGCAGCACCCTCAATGACTTCCGTGGAAAGGCGCGTTCCCCGCAGATGGCTTTCCGTTTTCGTCGCTTTGGCGGGGACGGCGGCCATGCCACCGAAGGCAATTTTTGCGTCTTCTATTTGTTGCTCCTTGGTCGTGAGAGCAAACACTCCGCATACGCTAGAGATATCATCTTCATATCGTTTGCTTATTTTGTAGGCTCTTAAGAATAGCGCTGGAGGGCGGCGCGGTATTCGAAGTTCGCGAATAAACTCGCCAGGTTTTAGCGCGGTTTTCTTATAGGCTAAGAAGTAGTCTTCGATCGGCAGTTCTCGCGTTGCCTGAGCCGATTGAAGAAGCAGCTTTGCCCCTAGCGCAAGCATGACGGGCGGCCAGTCGCCTATCGGAGACGCGTTGGCGATGTTGCCCACGACCGTGCCCTGGCTTCTAATTTGCCTCGAGCCAAAGCGCTCGTAGAGTTCCTCCAGCTCAGGATATTCATCGACAAGCAGCGCATGCGCGTCCGCATGGGTCACGGCCGCGCCAATTCTTAGCCGATCTGCATCAACCGCTAGCACTGAGAGTTCGGGTACGGCCTTTAAATCAACTAAAAAGGGCAGGGGGCGGAGCAACTGCGTATGTTCAAGAAGCAGGTCGGTACCGCCGGCAATCAGACGAGCCTCGGGGAACTCTTCCAACAGCATTGCCACTTCCTGTGCATCACTGGGACGCACATACCGTGTGTTCTGGTAGCTCAATCCTGGTGACCCATCGTCCTTTGCTTCGATAGAGGCGAGCTTATGGCAGGTTTCATCTTTAGCGGCTTCAAACCGATCGTTTCCATCGTAGCTAAGCGCCCGGCGCGCAGCATCAACAATAGGCCGGTAGCCGGTACAGCGGCAGAGGTTCCCACCTAAAGCCTCGTGCACAAGATGGTCACTTTGCGCACCGCCGTCCTCTGTGAGATTGGCTGCGCCGTTGATAGTCGCGCGGCGTTGATACAGCGCAAACAGCGACATCACAAATCCAGGAGTACAGAATCCGCATTGGGAACCATGAGCATCAATCATGGCCTGTTGAACCGGGTGGGGTTTATCTTCTCGCAGCTGTTCTACGCTAATCAGCTGCTTTCCGTGGAGACTTCCCAGCGTGGCGATACAGGCGTTTATCGGTTCGTAGCGCAACTCACCAGCCACTTGCTTTGCGGTCACCACCGTGCAGGCCCCGCAATCTCCAGATGCACAGCCTTCTTTCGTACCGGTGAGATTTCGTTCGTTTCGAAGGTAGCCTAATACGGTGGTATCCGATCGAGCCTCGCTGATCGATACCTCTTCAAAGCCATGCAAAAAACGAATCATCTTCTCTCTCAGGATGGGGAATCGAGCATGCCCGCTCTGGCGATGAAGTCGATCACAACATCTAAACCTTCAGTCGCCTTAAGATTTGTGAACACAAAGGGCTTCGCTCCGCGCATGCGTTTTGCATCCCGATCCATGACACCTAAGTCTGCACCGACCAGCGGCGCTAGGTCAGTCTTATTAATGATCAGGAGATCCGACTTGGTAATACCGGGGCCGCCTTTACGAGGAATCTTGTCACCCGCCGACACGTCGATCACATACAAGGTCAGGTCGGACAGCTCCGGCGAAAAAGTCGCCGCCAGGTTGTCACCACCGGATTCGATGAACAGCAGTTGCAGATCACTGAATGCCTCTTGAAGCTGATCGACTGCCGCGAGATTCATAGAAGCATCCTCCCGAATCGCGGTGTGAGGGCAGCCTCCTGTTTCGACACCCATGATTCGTTCCGACTCTAGTGCATCGTGACGAAGCAGAAATTCGGCATCTTCGCGGGTATAAATGTCATTGGTGATCACCGCCACGCTGTATCGATCCCGAAGCTTTTCACAAAGCAACCGAACAAGTGCAGTCTTCCCAGAACCGACTGGACCACCGATTCCCACTCGCAACGCAGGTTTTCTCGAGCTTGGGTCGAAGGAGGGTGAATTGGGCTGTTTGTTTTCTTGGTTCATTGCTCTTTGATTTCAGAAAAATAGTAACGCCCATTGTGGGCAATTCAGTGCAATCGAGTCAGGATCTGAACAGGCGAGTATGCTGATACTCGTGGCCGGCCGATGCCAGCGAAAGACCCGGTAAGCTCAAACCTAGGCCCTCATCGGGAACTGTCTTTGCGCGTTGGCAAGCACCGGGTATGCAGCGAGCGAGTTCTAATAGTAGCCGCTGGGCATCACTCTGACCTAAGGGCACTAGCTTTGTCGCCGCTGTGACTTGGTTTTCGAGCCAGCTGAAACCGTATCCAAGGCACGCATTGTCTGCGTCGATCCCATGGTGCTGGGCTGCAACAGCAAACATCAGCGCGTAGGCGGGTTTCTGGCGAAAAACCGGTGTTTCGATCTCAAGCGCCAACAACAGTCGCTGCAAGGCACTTCCCATCTGCTGGTCTTCCAGAAGCAGTTCTTCAGTCTCGCGGAAGGCGAGCAGCTCATCGTTAAGTAAGTCGAGGCGCGTATTGTCGAGTTCATCCAAAGCGGAGAATGCTCGAAATATGATCGGCAACTCAAGGTTCGCTAAACCAAGTTCTAGCCCATCGCGTAGCCAATCAGCGATCTCCTCATGATCGAGTTTCAGTTCCTCTATCGCGAACTCCAAGCCCTGCGAGTAGGCATAGGCGCCTACGGGTAACGCCGGGCTCGCCAGGTGTAAAAGGTGGATTAAGGAAAGACGCTGATCACTCATTATTGTGCATTATGCGAGTCAGTAACGGAGCGTGCGAGTCCTTCGCCTTCGTGAGCATGCTCATGGGTATGGCTGTGAGCGACATACGCTCCTGCTTCGGGGGTGAACGCATCGTCAACCGGACGTAGATCTAAGCCGAGACCCTCAAGCATTTCTTCTAGCACGTGGTCTCGGGGAAAGCGCAGAGCGCCAGGAAGGATCTGTATGTTTACGTGGCGGTTACCCAGATGGTAAGCAGCGCGCAGCAGGAGATGTGGATTGTCGCTGGATGCTTCCGTCAACGATTCGCTTGCCGCTCGGATCATAATGATCTGATTGCCCTCGCAGACCAAAGCATCACCGTCACATAAGACGCTGCCCCTAGGCAAAAACCAGCCCACGTCCCGACCCGCTTCCGTTGTGGCTCGATAGCGCGAACGTTCACGTTCCGCATATACGAGATGAACCTCGTCCTGCCATGAACCCTCATAGGCCGAGGCATGGTTGAACGCTTCCAGTAAATTATCGTCCATAGCTTATCCGACCCGCTCAGAACAAAAAGTAGCGCTGCGCCATCGGCAATACGCTCGCCGGTTCGCATGTGAGTAGTTCACCATCGGCGCGTACTTCATAGGTCTGCGGATCGACCTCCATCTCCGGTTGGTAATCGTTCAGCACCATATCGGCCTTGGTGACACTCCGGCAGCCAGAAACCGCCACCAGTGGTCTTTGTAGCTGCAACCTCGATCCGATATCAGCCTCCAACGCCGCTTGGCTGACGAAGCTGACACTCGTCGCTTTGCAGGCGCCTGCAAAGGCGCCAAACATTGGTCGATAGTGAACCGGTTGCGGGGTCGGGATCGATGCGTTCGGATCGCCCATTGGTGCCGCTGCGATCGCACCACCTTTTATGATCAGAGATGGTTTTACTCCAAAGAACGCCGGCTTCCATAAGCATAAGTCGGCGAGCTTACCCACTTCGATCGACCCCACCTCCGTAGCGATACCGTGCGCGAGCGCTGGATTAATGGTGTATTTGGCGATATAGCGCTTGGCCCGGAAATTATCCGCGGGTCCGTCACCCAGTGCTCCGCGTTGGGACCGCATTTTGCTCGCCGTTTGCCAGGTTCGGCAGATGACTTCACCCACGCGGCCCATGGCTTGCGAGTCGGATGAGATGATTGAGAAAGCACCGAGGTCGTGGAGAATATCCTCCGCCGCAATAGTCTCTTTGCGAATTCTCGAGTCTGCGAAAGCGACGTCCTCCGGAATCGACGGGTCCAGATGGTGACAGACCATCAGCATGTCCAAGTGCTCATCGACCGTGTTGATCGTATAAGGGCGTGTTGGGTTGGTAGAGGAGGGCAGCACGTTCGGCAGACCGCAAGCCTTGATGATGTCCGGCGCATGACCGCCGCCTGCGCCCTCCGTGTGGTAGGTATGGATGGTACGCCCCTTAAAAGCCGCGATCGTGTCTTCCACGAAGCCGGACTCATTCAAGGTGTCCGTATGGATCGCAACCTGAACATCGAATTGCTCGGCTACGGATAAACAGTTGTCGATCGCCGCCGGCGTCGTGCCCCAATCTTCATGCAGCTTAAGACCCAATGCGCCAGCCTGCAGTTGCTCCCGTAAGGCGATGGGGAGACTCGCGTTCCCCTTGCCGAGAAAGCCGAGATTCATCGGAAACGCCTCTACACTTTGCAACATTTTGCCAAGGTGCCATGGACCAGGGGTACAAGTCGTTGCATTAGTGCCCGTGGCAGGGCCTGTACCACCACCGAGCATCGTGGTCACTCCGCTCATCAGAGCCTCTTCTATCTGCTGCGGGCAAATAAAGTGAATATGAGCGTCGATGCCACCAGCGGTAAGTATCTGCCCTTCACCGGCAATGATTTCTGTGCCGGGCCCTATGGTGATGTCCACGGCCGGTTGAATATCTGGGTTTCCGGCTTTTCCTATGGCTGCAATTCGACCCGCCTTGATTGCGACGTCCGCTTTGACGATACCCCAGTAATCCAAGATCAGTGCATTGGTGATAACCGTATCAGCGGAGTCCGCGCAGCTGACTTGGGCCTGACCCATACCATCTCTTATGACCTTACCGCCGCCGAACTTAACTTCCTCGCCATAGGTCGTCTTGTCGTCTTCAACTTCAATAAAGAGTTCCGAATCGGCAAGGCGCACCCGGTCTCCCACGGTAGGTCCGTACATGCTCGCGTAATCACTGCGACTAATGCTTCTCATGTGTTGCCCTCTGGTGCTGGGGCACTTTGATCAATAGCCCCCATCACTTCGCCGCGGAAACCGTACACCTCACGCGAGCCAGCCAGGGCAACTAGGCTTACCTCTCGTCTCTGACCCGGTTCAAAGCGAACGGCCGTGCCGGCGGGAATATTGAGCCGAAAACCTCGACAAGCTGTGCGTTCAAACTGCAAAGCGGGATTCGCTTCTGCAAAGTGGTAGTGGGATCCGACCTGAACCGGACGATCACCCGTGTTTACCACGGAGACAGTCAGCGACTCCCGGCCCTGATTCAGCGTGAGCTCTCCATCTACGGTGATAATTTCGCCTGGTTTCACGCGGTTTCACTCCCGGTGCCAGTGCCGCTGCCAATCGGATCGTGAACGGTGACTAACTTTGTGCCATCGGGAAAGGTGGCTTCGACCTGCACCTCATGAATCATATCGGCAACTCCGTCCATAACCTGATCTCGCACCAGTATAGTGCGGCCAAAGCTCATCAATTCGGCGACGGTCCTGCCATCTCTCGCGCCTTCCAGAATAGCCGCACTGATCAACGCCTGCGCTTCCGGGTAATTTAACTTAAGGCCTCGCTGCAATCGTCTTTCGGCGAGGAGTGCTGCGGTAAATAGCAACAGCTTGTCTTTTTCTCTCGGTGTAAGCTCCATGTCGTTCTGTCGCCTGCTAATTTGTCCGTGTTGTACTCGCAGTACCCTCTTCTCGCCCGGGCGTGCAGCTCGACGAAAGCATAGGCACCTGCGCCCCTCGATCGCAAGCATCATGCATGCCAGGGCGCTCGTTACCCTGGTTTCCAACCATAGCTCGAAGTCCTAGCCCGGAGTCATAACTTGGAGTCATAACTTGGAGTCATAGTCTGCCGCCGAAGCTGGCTGTCTTAGATTCCGATCGTCGAATTACGTGTGCCAAATTCTGGGTTCCGCCGGATGTTCGCCAAAGGTGGCACACCAGGCAGTCTGCCATAGGATAGAAAACCCCTGGCGGCACAAAAATGCATCATCACCCCGGTAACGAGCAATAAGCAGCTCGCCCTTCACCGTAATAGAAAACAAACCGCTGCTATCGAGCTTTTTCACCTCAGCTAACCATCGCTCTCTTTCGCTGCGATCAAGCGGTAGATTCGACACGAAGGTTCCCACGGTACTGGCCTTGGCGATCCCGAGCGCACCTGACGCTAGCCGGTCGCCGGAGCGCAAGGCCAGTCGTTCCTTTAACAGCATCCCGTTCGTACTTCGAACCGAAAGCGTTTGCTCTACCTGACCACCGTCAAAAGAAGATCCGCAGGCTGGCATACCTAACACCAACACATCCCAGTAAACCAGGTGGGCGCCGCGGCCAATCTCGATGCTTGTGTCCAACTTAGCGTTCGATCCGTTAAAGAGAATCGCTTCTTGAGGGAGCCATTGCAGTACTCCTCCCTCAGCCTTGAGTCGGACGGACTGACGCTGAGGTTCAGTGAAGGAGCCGGTTCCGTAGAAACGAGCGGCAGATGTGCTGGTGAGCAGAGCTTCACCACTTACAGTAGCTGCTTCAATAGCAAGTTCATCGCCGAGCACGACACCTCCAGGTGGGTGCAGGATATAGCAATGGGCACATTGGCCAGGGGGAGGGTGAAACAGTCGCTGAACGCGGAGCGGTCCTCGATGTTCCATCTTGCTTAATTCCGTCCCCGCTTCCCCATTTGCAAAGCTTAGCTTTAGAGAAGCGGGCCAGCGGCGAGATCCCGTGCTAGGCTGGTCCGCACTTTGTTGCACATCCACATTCGCTCTCACATTCATAGACCACACCATAACTCACTGTATGCCAAAGAACCCGTGCCAATCGCTAGATGAAGAAGCCACATCTGGGAGCATCTCTCCCACCGGGATCGGCGGCCATTCCTTAGTCCAAGGGTTTATGAAGGGCATTACCGTGGCACTCACCCTGCTAGCGCTATTGCGGGCTGCATCAGCATTGGGCCAGCCTGTAGCTCTCGATGATCCCTTGGCCAGTCGCAATCTATCTCCTGTTTATCAGGCGTTGGGAATACCGCCTCTGGAGAGCGCCACCGCGTTGGGCGCACAGAAGTGGCAAACCCGTCTAGCGATGAACATAGCCTCTCACGCGGTAAGAGAAAGCGTGCCGGGCCAAACGCTTGAATTCGACGGAGAAACAGTGCGCAGCGACTTTTCCTTTGATGTTGGCTTGAGCAATACGATTTCACTCAGCTTAAACATTCCCCTTTTGCACCATTCGGGCGGTGAACTCGATTCACTTATCGACGACTGGCACGCTCTCTTTGGTTTGCCCGATGGCCCGAGGGCGACGCAGCCACGCGATGAGTTACTGTTTACGGTGGGCGAAGCGGACGTGACCTCGCTTACCGATTCGACCTCGGGCCTGGGAGACATTGAGCTATCGCTCTCGGCCCAGATCATTGCCTCTGAGAGCATTGATGCGTCATTGCTGCTACACCACAAGTTCGCAACGGGCGAAGAACTTGACTATCTCGGTTCCGGAGCTGCGTCAACGGCCGCTGGCGCACGGCTCTCTGCCAAGAACTGCGTGCTGGAGTCACTCAGCTGCCATGGGCAATTAGGTGTGCTTCGCACCGACGCTGATCCACTGGGTCTTCCCGCAGATACGATCACGCCCTACACCTCTGTAGGTATTGCATGGCGTCTGGCTTCGACCGTAACGTTGCTGGCACAGATGGACTACCACGGAGAAGTCTTCCGCTCGCGGTTGCTGACAGAAAACGGCTCACCGCTTTGGGGCAGCCTTGGGGTGCGCTGGCGTGCTGGCAAATCCTGGTACCTGGACGCAAGCTTTGCTGAAGATCTGGCGGTAGGTGCGTCGCCAGATATCAACTTCCGCTTTTCGTTCACCTATCGACCGGTGTTTGATCCTTCGAAAAAGTGAGCGGTAGCATTAGCTTCGTCCATATTTGTCGCGGGCGACAGAGTTAGGTAAGTGCCGTCTTCTAATAACTAATAACGCGCGTAACGCGTTTCAAAAATACCGACAAGCGTCTTGAAGCCTTTATTGGCTCGGCGTGGGGGAGTGCAGTTATGAACACAATGGTTTATCCCACAACTAATTTTAAAGCCACAGAGCAGCTCATCGTCGCTCGCGGCGAGGGCGTTTATGTTTATGACGATCAAGGACGTCGCTATCTAGAAGGCATGGCGGGGCTGTGGTGCACCTCGCTTGGCTATGGAAATGAAGAGCTCATAGAAGTAACCCGTCAACAGATGCAGACGTTGACCTACTGTCATATGTTCGGAGGCAAGACACACCCAGCAGCGATGGAGTTGGCCGATAAATTGGCCGCCATGGTCCCCATTGATCGAGCGCGGGTTTTCCTCGGCAATTCGGGCTCGGACGCCAATGATTCGATTCTAAAACTATTGCGCTATCACGCGGTGGCAACGGGTAAGCAAGACCGCTATCGGGTAATCGCAAGAGATAAGGGCTATCACGGTGTGACTCTCGCCTCCGCAGCGCTCACGGGCTTGCCCGCCAATCACACTCATTTCCAACTTCCCTTCGACGCTTTAGGCATCCTCCGAACCGGATCTCCTCACTACTACCGGGAAGCCCTCGTTGGAGAGAGCGAAGAGGAGTTTGTCGAACGTCGAATGGCGGAGCTCGAGCGGCTGATTCTTGAGCAAAGACCAGAGACTATTGCAGCCTTCATCGCGGAACCGGTTAACGGAGCCGGCGGCGTGATAGTGCCGCCAAAAAACTACTTTAACAGCCTCTCTCATCTACTTGATAAATATGGGATTATGCTCTGGAGTGATGAGGTGATATGTGGTTTTGGTCGGCTCGGTGAAGATTTTGGAGCAACGGCTATGGGCATGCAGCCTCAAATGATGTCTTTAGCGAAAGCGCTATCGTCCGCCTACATGCC
>JBCCQO010000081.1:0-10593 GCA_039024595.1 Pseudomonadota bacterium
CAGGAGACCCGACTTGCAACCCAGAGCAAGTGTCCGAATCGGCAACCCGGGATATTTCCCGGCTGTTCCCTGGCTGTTCACACCGCTAGGAGCTTGGCACTGAGTGGCTCACGCGGAGCCGGACCGGGTGCCTTCGCATAACCCACCCGAACCAGCATCTGGACGGTGTGGCCCGGTTCAGCCAGCATGTCGTGTATGCGCCGGTAATGCTCAGCCATGGCGGGAAATTCTTGCAAGGCCTGGCTTAAGGGGTGAAAGGCAATGCCCTCTCGAGTGGCCGCCTGTTGCAGCCGTACCCAGCTGGCACCAGCCTTGAGTTGATCACGTCGATTGTTGTCGGCGGTGCTGCTCCACAGATAGGCCATCGCGGTTTCGCAGGCACGCGAGTATCCGTTCAGCCCCTCGGTGAACGCGGTACTGCCAGGGGTATCCATCTCTGACCGACTTACTAAACCTGCAGCACCCAGTGCACTCAGCAGCGCACCGTCGAGACAAATTCCCCAGGGGTTCTTCTGAACTTCGGCCTTGCCAATGCGCGTGACGCGAACGGATTCTCTTCTCGCTGCGCTATCGTTCCACTCCACTTCCCAGGCGGCCTTTGTCAGCTCGCGAAGGTCGGCTATTCGAGCCGGATCGGTGATGTAGGAAGCGTGCACTCCAGACACGCTCTCTTTAATCACCGCTTCGAGAAGTTCGCTTGCGACCGGGGATTCGGTAGCGAACGGCGCCCTTACGGTGCGCCGGCGTTTCGCATAGGGGAACAAGGGATCGGTTGCGACAGCGCCTTCGGGCTTCAGGCTGACTCGCGCGACGGGCCTGTGGTCCAAAAGGGGAAAGGGCTCGCCCTCCGGAAACGGTTCGACCTCGGTCTGATAGCCCATTTCAGCGGCGGCTTGACGAAACAGCTCCAGAAAGGCGCCGAAGCCAATCGTGATCTGGCGCGCCGGCGGATCGGTTTCAGGTAACAGGCGCTCAGGATTCGCATAAACGCTAAATTCGAGTCCTTCTTCCAGGCGTACCTGCCAGGGCTGCATGTTGTGCGGATTCGGCGCGAGCACTGCATAGGCCAGCGCATCCAGCCGCGGATCTCCAAAGCTCTCGCCTGCCCTGGTCCAGGGTTCGCGAGCTTGCCGCGAAGTACGAGTCCCGAGCCAGACGCCGGTTCCACCGACTAGTAAGACACTGCCTCCGCCAACGAGAAGCAAACTCCGACGCTTAATCATCTATATCCTTCCATGCCTACCATTGCGCTCAGATCCTTGCCTCGAAGTCGCGTCTTCGTGCGCCCGATTGCAAGCGTACGTGTGAATGACCAAACGCCGATAACAAAACTATAGAACCGGCAACGGAACAAACGCATCGATCGGCGATGAAACGCGCGTTTTTTTCGGCAAAGCGTATAAATATCAATCCGTACCGGCGTTATCAGCGCTCCCCTTAACCTATGATAGACAGTATTCATTGGTGCTTCGGGAGTCCCTTTGCGAATGCCACGAGCCGCTACTTTCTGGTCCTTGTTTAACACTGTCTTAAACGCTAGCAAGGCTGCCACTCCCAACTTGTATCGACGGCTTACCGTCCACGCGACGCGATCTGCTGAATCTCTGTTGCTCCCCACACTGGGCCTGTGCATCGGTTTGCTCATTTCCTCACCTAGCCCAGCTTCGAGCTTGTACTGTGAGCATGGAAAACAGCTCGCCACAATCTCCAGCTCAGGGGAACTCGATCAGGGGTCCCTCGGACGCTTGCACAGCGCTTATCGACGCGGCGAGAAAATTCGGCTTGGCTGGGAACTCGACTTTAATGGCGATAACACAGCCGACATAACGCACTGGGCCGACGGTCTTTTTCTAACCGAGTATAAGAACCGGCTGTTTGCTCAGTTACCCACCATTGAACGGCAACGACCGGTGGACGACAGCGGACTAATCGAGTTCGCGGATGCGGCGCAGCGCTGGAGTGGGCTTCTTGGCACGGACGGAACCTTAGTAGGACGATTTTCCGACGGGGCTCCGAAACGAAGCTCGGTGAGGAGTATCTGGTGTCTCGCGGATGACTCAAAAGCCTGTGAACATCGCTGGCGACTGGTGTACAAGCACGATCGGGACGGAACGCCACTACTCGGAAAAAAGGAAAAACTCTTCGACGCGGTTCGCCTGGGCCGCCCGATACGCCTCAACTGGGGTTTACAGAGCTCACGCAACCCGTCAATTACCGTAGAGCATGTTGCTGAACCGGTGTTTGTCACGATCACCGGCAACGAGCTGGCCGCTCAGTTGCCGGAACATATAGCCCAGGAATCCTATGCGAATGCCGCTAAGGCGCGCTTCCAGGACCCGGCTGTCCTGTGGCGCGGTCTCATGAGCACCAGCGGAACCTTTGATGCGGTGTGGGTGAATCGTAGCAGCGGAGAAGTCGTGCGCCGGTCTCCCCAACGCGCGTCAATCGGCTGGTATACGTTTGGACCAGACTCGCTCTGCGAAGTCGACCAAGCTCCTTCGCTGGCGGTTCCGGGCGGGGTGGTGCGAGATAGCCAAGCCCAGTGACTTAAACGCCACCCTACCGCATTGTCCTTAACAGCAGACCGCTGGAATATTTACGCGCCCTGCTCGCTGAGACCGAGCAGATCGCGTAAAGTCGGAGGCGATCGACTTAAGGTCAACCGACGGACGAGTACCATGCAAGCAACCCTGACCACCTGCAGATACCTCCTGTTAGCCTGCCTGACACTACCCGGAATGAGTTGGAGCGAATCCATGGCAAAACCCGAACATCCCTACGTATTCCATTTGGTTCAGGCAAAGCTCTGGGATCCAGCGGTCGCAAACAACGAGACCTATTTTCCGCCCACCTACAAAGTTGACGGCTTCACGCATGGAACAGCCAACCCGGAAAAGCTTCTCGCCGTCGCAAATCACTTCTACCCGCAGGTCCAAGGGGACTGGTACTGCCTGCAAATGACCGTCGAAAGTCTTAGTGACGCCGGCGTCAAAACGATTTTTGAGGGAACAGCACCGGTCGGTGATAAGCAGCCAGACTTTGACGGTTCCGACGATGAGCTCTTCCCCCATATTCTGGGTGGTATTCCACCACAGGCTGTACTGGCTAAGTTTCCAGTGACCAGGGCAGATGACGGGACCTTCCTGGCCATCGAAGGGGTGACGAGCGACTAGGCGTAGGATTTACGTTCACCCCAAGTAAATCCCGCCCCGAACTTTAGTTGTAGGCTCTGCTCACAAGCCAAGTCTTTAGTAACAGCAGAGAAGATCAGACAGAGATAGAAAGACAGAAAGCGGGCTGATCCAACACGGCTCGACTACCTCTTTCGGGTTGTCACGCAACAGCGGGACATGAACCTAATGCCGACCTGTTCTATGCTTATAACTCATTTGAGGCAATAGCCCTCAGTACAGAACTCAGCACAGAAAAAGCAGCCTGGCTTACCCACTGCCAGCAGCGAGTATCAATCCAACTCTTACATTTTTCTCCCGGCGACCAACGAATCGACCGGGATCATCGTTATTTCTTGGGGGTAATCATGGAAACAAGTGCAGCAAAGGAGGCTGCCGAACTTCGTCACGAAACGGATCTCAGAGTGTACGGTGTCGCGCACGATATGCAGCGTTTGATGGAGCTCTTGCAAGGCTTGAGCACGCGCATAGCACGCTCACTCTCTTGGGAACATGTGGCGATGGGCATCGTAGAGATACAGGAGCTGGCTCGCAGCGCAGAAGACATGGCCTGTGAGCTTAAGACTCTTTCCGGAAAAAGCAGCGATGCGCTCCAGCTTAATAGAGCGACTGCGCGTATGCAGAGGTTGTTGCAAACAATCGCTGGACCGCGCTTAAAGCTCCGCTACGAGGGAACCAGAGACGACCACAGTGTCTTTCTGTCAGCGGTTGGCCTTGAGCAAATCTTGATCAACTTGGTCACTAACGCACGCAACGCCGGCGCAGATACGGCGACAATTCAAATAGATCATGAGCCATGCCACTCAGATCGAGAACACGTCTGCCACAACGGCTTTATCACTTTGCTGGTTAGCGACAATGGCTGCGGAGTTAGCCATGAACAACTAGCCGAGCTTTCCCAGCTGTTCAGTTTTAGCGACGAGGCAAGTTGCTACGGTGCAGGTCTGACAACCGTTAATAATCTCGCTAGGACAAGCGGTGGATTCTTGGAGCTGTGGAATCAGCGAGAGGGCGGGCTCGCCGCTAAAGTCTCGTTGCCTAATGCGGCTCGAACGCTTCGCGAAGTTCGTGGGGCACGAGTACATACGCTCCTATAGGAGCCCGAGGGCCGAACCCCGAAGAGCAGCAGTGGTTCGGTCCTTAACGCTCAATTTTTCAAAGGTACGTCTCAGGTGCGTGTCGACCGTATGCGCCGATATAGACAGGATCTCGGCGATCACCGCATTGCTCTTCCCCTGCGATACCCAACGGAGAATTTCAATCTCTCGAGGAGACAGCGCCACGCCCGGATCTCTGGTGAAGAGAATCCGGCAAAACTCCTGGTGACCGAACTGGCAAACGGACTGAAAGAGGTTCACGCTGGACAGTGGCGGTCGTGGCTCCCCAGGCCCAAAGCCGAGACCCACATAGCCGCCGCGGCCGAAGGGCCCGAAGACCGGTATGGCCAAACCGTCCCCTAGTGATTCCTTTTCTAACTCGTCCAGATAGTAGCGCTCATCTTCGCTCAGGTCGTTGAATGCTCGCGCATCGGACCAGAAGAAGCTGTGCGTCGCCTGACTTGCATGCCTGGGTATCGGGTCGATCGACTGAAACTCCAACTCGTAGCGTTTCACCCAGTCGATTGGAAACCCGTGAGCGGTAACCGTGATGTGCGGAGATCTATCGGCGGCGCCAAAGGGCGGAAGGTGGTGGTAACTCATCATGGCCATACCCACGCTCGTGAAGTAATCCACCAGGAGCTCACGAAGCTCATCCGCGGTTTGCGAGCGGCGCGCGGACACCATAAATTCAGTAAACCTATCCAGCGATACCTGCGCTTGCTTACTCATAACAAAGAGCCAAGTACAAACTCCATAGCAGTTTAGCTTCCCCCTTCTTGCTCGCAAATCCGATTTTGACCGCCCAAGCGGGAGAGCCGACCAGGGGTGTCGTTACGAATATTTGATTAATTTGTGAGACTTTCGTGATAACTCGAAAGCCGCTTCTCACCACACTGCCGAACCCGCCCACCCAAGGAGCTCCGGCAATGAAAAAAACCTTCGCGTCTTTAAGCTTACTAACAGCGCTCGCCACACCCGCCAGTGCCACCGATTTCACCGTAGAAATTATCAATCTAACCCGCGGAAGTTGGTTTACACCGTTTCTCGTCGCCGCCCATGCCGATAGCGCGCGCTTATTCACCACGGGTGAACCAGCTAGTACGAGCTTGCAAACTATGGCCGAGGGGGGAGATATCGGCCCACTACAAGCAGACGTGGAAGCATTGAACGCGACTATCGTTGCTAACCCTGCGGAAGGTTTGCTTGCACCCGGTCAAAGAACGTCAGCTGCGTTGAATACAGACGATGCGCCGGATAACACGCGGCTATCGATCGTTGCAATGATCCTACCGAGCAACGATGGATTCATGGGCTTGAACGCAATCACGATTCCGACCGAACCGGGGCGCTATGTTTACAACGTGAACGCCTACGATTCAGGAACGGAAGCGAATGATGAAGTCGTCGGAAGCGGTGCTCCTGGCGAGCCTGGCTTTCCTGCGCCCCCGCCGGTACTTGCTGCGAGCGGATCGAACGGCACCGGAATTGATACAACGGCCGAAGGTTTTGTCCACATTCACCGCAATGTCCTCGGTGATGACGACATAACCGGGGGCGCTAGCGACATCGTCAATACGGTCCATCGCTGGTTGAACCCCGTTGTCCGTGTTGTCCTCACCGTTAACTAAGGGAGAGAGTAAACATGAGTTACTTACTATCCCCCGCTATTAGTCGTTCGCTTGCTATCGCTACAATCGCGGTAACTGCGGCCTGCAGCGATAGCAACAACTCCGCGCCAGAGCCAGATCCCGTCGTGACCACTCCGCCGGCTCCGGCCCCTGAACCCATAACGAACGCGACTTTCGAAGTTAGCGTAGTCAATCTAACGCTCGGGCAACCGCTTTCCCCAATTGCCGCAGTAGTGCACGACGGTGAGTTTCGCGCATTCACGATCGGTGAGGCGGCAACAGACGGACTTGAACTGCTGGCAGAGGAAGGAGACAACAGCGGTTTTCTGGAAGAGGCTAGCGGTCGTGCGGAAGCGAGCGGTGAAGCACCGGTAGGCCCTGGCGCGAGTGATGCCTTGCTTCTGGAACTGGACGGTGATGATGTCTCTAATGCAGCACTCACCGTAATGACCATGCTGGTCAACACAAACGATGCGATAGCGGGTGTGAACAACCTGGATCTGTCGGCGTTGGCAGTCGGTGACTCGGTAGTCGTTAACTCGATTGCCTACGACGCGGGCACGGAAGCGAATACGGAGTTGGCGGGCACGATTCCTGGGCCTGCCGATGGCGGCGAGGGCTTCAGTAGCACTCGAGATGATGTCAGCGATCAAGTCACTATGCACGGTGGCGTCGTCACTGGCAGCGATGGACTAGCGACGTCCGTGCTTAGTGAAATCCATCGCTTCGACAACCCGGTGCTCCGCCTGCGCGTAACCAGGATGCAGTAGGTGCGAGCCTGTGCGGGAACTCAGCGTCTCTAGGCGCCTCTAATGGAACTGTTTCGAATCGAGTCGAGACACTTCAATGCGGCGCCAAAAACGATGACTGAATCACCTAGGATTCTACTGGTCGAAGACGACCCGGACATTGCCCGTTTGGTCCAGCTTCATCTGGACGACATTCCCGCGGTGACAACGCACAGCGAGCGAGGTGATGAGGGGCTAGCGCTTGCTCGGGAGCAATCCTGGCACCTGATCATCCTCGACATTCGGCTTCCCGGGTTGAGCGGATTGGATATCTGTCGAGAACTGCGGAGTGAGGGGCACCACATCCCGGTGCTCATGCTGACCGCTAAATCAAGCGAGTTAGATCGTGTCTTGGGCTTGGAGCTTGGTGCGGACGACTATTTGACCAAACCCTTTAGTCCGTTGGAGTTAGCCGCTCGGGTAAAAGCCTTGCTAAGGCGAGCTAAGCTATCAAGCAATCAAAACCAAAGGAACAACGCCCCTAAGATTGCGCTAGGTCCCTTCGAGATCTGTTCCCAAAGCCATTCGGTCTCCCTGCGAGGAACCCCTATCGATCTGACATCGCGAGAGTTTGATCTCCTTCTGCACTTTGCCAGACACCCGGGGCGAGTGTTTCGTCGTACCGAATTACTCGATGAGGTCTGGGGATATGGCCACGATGGCTACGAGCATACAGTCAACACCCACATTAATCGGCTTCGCCAAAAAATAGAGCCCGATCCGACGGAACCGCGTTTCGTGGTCACCGTCTGGGGTGTGGGCTATCGCTTCCAACCGGATTGCCCATGATTTTTCAGCGACTTTACTTTCGCCTGGCTCTTGCCATGGGCGCGCTATTCGTCGTCTCCGGCGGCGTACTGATTTGGATCAGTACGCAAATGAGCGAAATGCACTCCTTGGAAAGAACCCAGCTTCTAAACAGAGATATCGCGCTCCACGCGGCAGAGGACATGCCGCTACTCAACAACGGCGCGGTGAATAAGCCAGCACTGAAAGAACTTGCTCATCATGTGATGTTTATCAATCCGATCGTGGAGGTTTACCTACTCTCAACCACAGGGGAGATCCTGTCACATGCGCTTCCTTATGGAACCGTACTCCGCGAACGGGTGCGGATGGAGCCGCTGAAGCGCTTTCTGCAGGGAAACAGCAAGATGCCGATCTTCGGCGATGATCCAAGGAGCGAAGACGGCCAAAAGACGTTCTCCGTTTCGCCTGTCCTGAATGCGGAGGGCGATCCTGCTGCGTATTTGTATACCGTATTGAACGGCAAGACCTTCGAAGGTGTGCAAGAGTCCTTGAACGAAAGCTACAACATGCGCACCGGGGTTAGCACGATCGTGCTGGCGCTGTCGGCCGCTTTTTTTGCAGGGCTTGTGCTGTTTTTTGTATTGACCCGACGGCTGCGGTTGCTTGCGCGAGCGGTTCGGCGCTATCGAGAGGACAGCTACAAAGGTCAGCTTGTGCTTCCGCTGCGCGGCAAGACGCGTGACGAAATCGATGAACTCGGTGACGCAATCGGAGATATGAGCGCCCGAATTGAGAGACAGTTTGATGCGCAAATCGAGATCGACAGAAACCGCCGCGAACTTATCGCAAACGTATCTCATGACCTGCGAACTCCCGTAAGCTCTATGCAGGGCTTTCTCGAAACGGTTTTGTGTAAAGACCTGAAGCACGACGAACAACGAGAATATCTGGAAACCGCTCACAAACATTGCCTCCGACTCAACCAGCTCATCGGAGAACTGTTTGAGCTATCAACTCTAGAATCCGGGACCGTGGAGCCCCAGTGGGAGCGCTTTCCGGTAATGGAGCTTGTTCAGGACATCATCCACGATCACGAGATCAGTGCTCAGGAACGAGGCATCGCTCTCAGAGCAACAACAACCCGGCAAAACATCGAGGTGCACGCCGATATCGCAATGATCCATCGTGTCCTCGAGAACCTGATCAACAATGCTCTTCGTTTTACCAGGGAAAACGGTGAAATCACGATAGCGGTAAGCGAAGAACGCAATGGCGTTCGTGTGGATGTATGCGATAACGGAGAAGGTATCGCAACGCGCGATATCCCTCACATTTTCGATCGCTACTACCAGCAAGAATCCACAGCCGCGCATCCAAGCCGAGGTCTCGGCCTGGCAATAGTTAAGCGCATCGTGGAGCTGCATCGCTCGCGTATCGAAGTAGAAAGCATGCGCGACGAGGGAACCCTGTTTCGATTCTGGCTACCTCAACCTGCCTAGGCGATCCGCGTTGACAGCAGAGTGAGGGGTTTAAGCTCTGGGAAGTCCTGAGGCCCTCTTTTTAAGGGGCAGCATCAGTTGGGAGTAGATTCCTGCTGCAGGAGCACAGGAATATTTTCGATCGCCCTAGGGCCCGCTTGCTGAATACGATCGAAGTAGGGTTTCAGAAGCGGATCATGGCGGTTGCCGCTGCGCACCAACCTACCCATCGCATCCAAGCGGGTATTACGGTAAAACGCCTTCAGCTCCGGATGTCCGTTCCAGGCAAGTTGATTTTGTTGTTGCTGCCAAGTCGTTCTAAGAAAATCCGAACTGACATCGGTTACCCCCGTAGGCTGTGCGTAGCGATTCTTATCAGGCCCTACAACGGCGGTCTCTATCTCGGCAATCATTGCTGCGCTAAACGCTGGTGCGGGGAAACGCAAAAACTGCATGGTGATGCGATTCTCGTCAAAAATTGGTATCGGTGGTTGTTTTGTCAGCGCAGACGCGGCGCAGTTTATTAGTAGCGTGTTTGAATCCGTCGCTAATTTACCCCCCGTAAGCAGAAGGTGATTTTTTTCTATCGCTTGTACATAGCCCTCGCGAACAATGGAAACGCTGTTCAAGAGAAGACACTCCCGCTTGCTTGCACACGCGGCATGAAACATCGTGGGGCGTACGCTGGGGTCAAGCCGAAGCCAGACTTCGCCGTGTTCCATTCGCGCTTCAAAGTCCTCGATGCTGGAGGAGAGCGCCATTGCATCCAGTTGTGCTGCGGTAAGCTCCACCATGCGCTTCAGGAATGATGGATGCGCTTGAAGGCCTTCACGGTTAAAGACCCACGGATCTCGCGGCACGATCCACTGGATTTGCTCGGCACGCGCACCTAAGCCCAACAGAAAAGTGACCGCATCCATACCGGTCTTCCCCGAACCGATTACGACAAACTTTGAGTAGCGGGTAGCCGTAGACGGAAGGTCATGAGGACAAACTAGATTTGCATCGCTGGCTACGGGAAAGGGCGGTGGATCCGTTTTCGGTACCGAATTCGTGAAGTAACTCGCATCGACGATTTTACGCGCATTGATGGCGACTTCGCTGCCATCGATGCAGCGTCGAATTGTCCCGTCTGCGCTCATTTCGTGAGCGGGCAGATAGCGAACTCGCCCCGATGGAATAAGACGCTCATAAAGACAATTCTCGTAGTGAGCGATAATTTCTGCGCCGCGAGCACAGTGCCCTAGCCCAGCATTCAGTCCATCTTTGTCGAGTTCATCATGACCGAGCGGCATCGAATCCACACCGTAGAGCACAGACGGTGCATGGAGACGGACAAAAGGGTAGGCATCGACCCAGTGACCCGCGGGCAGAGGGCGACGATCGATGATCGCCATCGTCGCACTGGAGTTCGTTAGGATCCGGTCCGCGAAGCCGAGGCCGGTTGCACCCGCCCCAACAATCAAATAGTCGACGTCAATCAAACGAACCCCTTGAGCGTGTCATCACTATTCATGCCCGGTTGCCGAAAAGTTTGTGCTGACTATTTCCGAGTATCTTCCCACCCAACTCAACGTGACCCTTGACCGAGACTGTTCGAGATAGTTTCGCCATGTGCGCGAACCTAAGGTTCCGGGTTGAGCTGAAGCCTGCTTACC
>JBCCQO010000082.1:0-10585 GCA_039024595.1 Pseudomonadota bacterium
GTCCCTTAATAACCTCGGAGGCTGTCATGGCTCCACGGGCCCCACGAGCCCGCGAGAGGGCACAAGCCACCCCTGGGGGCCAGATTTCCCACAGCCAAGCGTCGAAGATTGGGTCGATGCGCAGGCACGCCTCGCAGATCGTTTAGGTATAGACTGCTGGGCCGCAGTTGTAGGAGGCAGCTTAGGCGGCATGCAGGCCATGACCTGGTCTGTACGTTATCCCGATCGGGTCAGACACTGCATCGTTATCGCAGCAGCGATGAAACTCAGCGCCCAAAATATTGCCTTTAATGAAGTCGCTCGGCGCGCGATTTATTCCGATCCTGCCTACGCCGATGGCCACTACATCAGCAGCGGTGAGGCACCCAACAAGGGTTTAGCCTTGGCTCGAATGGTTGGTCACATCACCTACCTGTCTGACGATGCAATGGCCAGCAAGTTTGGTCGGGAATTGCAGGAAACCCTCGAGCTGGGCTCCGAGCACATTATTGGGGACGACTCTCCGGAGTTTCAGGTCGAAAGCTATCTTCGTTATCAGGGTGCTCAGTTTGCCCGCGGATTCGACGCGAACAGCTACTTGCTGATGACCCGTGCGTTAGATCACTACGATTTTGCTGCCAGCTATGGAGACGACCCGGTCGCGGCTTTTCGCCAAGCAAAAGCAGAGTTCCTAGTCATCGCGTTTTCCACCGATTGGCGCTTCTCTCCAGCACGCTCTCGAGAAATCGTCGAAGCCTTGCTCGCTGCGGAACGGCCTGTGAGCTATGCGGAGGTTGAAGCAAAGGAAGGGCACGACGCGTTTCTGCTACCGATACCCCGCTATATGGATTTACTTCATGCCTACTTGAAACGGGTAGGTCCCTGATGCGTCAAGATCTAACAAGCATACTAAGTTGGGTACCTGACGAGTCGCGCGTTCTAGATTTGGGTTGCGGTGACGGCGAATTCTTAGAATTGCTGCAGCGAGAACGGAGTGCCAACTGCACGGGTATAGAAATCGATGCGCAAGCGATCAGCGAAGCAATCTCCCGCGGACTTTCTATCGTAGAACAAGACCTAGATGCAGGCTTAGACAATTTCGCCGATGGCAGCTTCGACATTGTGGTGATGGCCCATGCCCTTCAAGCAGTCCATTTCCCTGATCAGGTGCTTGAAGAAATGCTCCGAATCGGCCGCGAATGTGTGGTGACATTCCCGAATTTTGGGCATTGGCGAGCCCGTTTGCATCTCGCAACTCGTGGACGAATGCCTGTTTCCAAATTTATGCCTTATACCTGGTACGACACACCCAACATTCATTTTTGCACCGTGCGAGACTTTGAGACGCTTTGTCGAACAAGGGGAATCCGAGTGCTAGCAAGGGACATGATTGGCGGAGAGACACGCAGCACCTTTTTGGCGCGGCGCTGGCCCAATCTGTTCGCCACGACCGCCATTTACCATATCAGCCGATGAGTACTCTCCTACGTCAATTCCTACGGGCGAGGACCGGATCGCCACGAACGCTTATGCTCATCCGCGCAGCGATGAACTCGATGCTGCTCGTGCTTTTTTCCGTCGCACTCTTTGCGCCCCAAGCAAAAGCGCAGCTCTCGGAACGCTTTGGCCCCTACGAACTGCATTTTAGTGTCGTGAACACTACTTTCATTGAGCCGAAAGTCGCAGCGCAGTACGGCCTGGCGCGAGGCAAGCGACGCGCCATTCTTAACTTGTCACTGCGGGAACATCTCGACGATGGCAGTACGGTTGCCCGAGAAATGGACCTCAAAGGCCTGAGCTGGGATCTTACCGAGCGCCAGGACTATTTCGACTTCATTCAGGTGATTGAAGGGCCGGCGATCTACTACATCGGGGAATTCAAGTTTCTGAATCGGGAATGGCGCTATTTCGAAGTTGACTTTCAGCCGGAGAACGGTGGAGAGACGTTCAACTATAAGTTTAAGCACCAAATGTGGGTCAACGAGTAATGGTTGAGGGGACAATCGTTGTCGCGACCGCAAATCAGGGGAAGGTCGCGGAATTCAATCGCCTACTAGCGGACTTCCCCTTTAGCATGCGCACCCAATCGGAGTTTGATGTGGTGCCAGCGGAAGAGACCGGTAGCACCTTTATCGAGAACGCGATTCTTAAAGCACGAGCGGCCACCATCCAAACGGGCTTCCCAGCCCTGGCGGACGATTCGGGGATCGAAGTAGATGCGCTGCAGGGACGTCCCGGAGTTCGTTCAGCACGCTTTGCGTCGGATGAAACTGCTGAAGAACAGGGTCGGGATCAGGCTAACAACGACAAGCTGCTGCGGGAGTTAATGCATGTTGACGAAGAGCGTCGCAGTGCACGCTTTCACTGTGTGATCGTCCTGTTACAACATGCGGAAGACCCCGTGCCCTTCGTGGCCCACGGAACCTGGGAGGGCACCATTCTTAAGGAGCCCGCTGGGCAAGGCGGCTTCGGCTACGACCCGCTTTTTTTCGATCCGGTACATCATCTAAGTGCCGCGCAAATGGTGCCGGAGCTCAAGAATAGAATAAGCCACAGAGCTCAGGCGGTACAAAAACTCCTTACTCACCTCCAAAAAAACCCAGCTAGCGAATCTTAGTTTCGCATTCCTGAACCTCGGGACATCGCTCCAATTCATGTCGGAAAGAACGCATCAGAGCTCACTACCTTTGAGCCTCTACGTGCATATGCCGTGGTGCGAAAAGAAATGTCCGTACTGCGACTTCAACTCACACGAGACTCCGGCAATTCCCGAGGAAGACTACGTCAGGTCACTGTTGCAGGACTTAGAACAAGAACTGAAAGGACAAACCCGGGCTATTCAAACCATCTTTATTGGAGGTGGCACACCGAGTCTATTCTCGGTCGAGTCAATCGGCGCTTTGCTGGCGGGAATTCGTACGCGAGGAGCGATCGAGAACGATGCCGAAGTCACCATGGAGGCCAATCCCAGTAGCATTGAAGCGGAGCGACTTGCCGGTTACGTGGACGCGGGTGTTACGCGCTTCTCTTTGGGTATTCAGAGCTTCAGTGACCAGGCGCTAGCCGCATTGGGAAGAGTTCACTCTGGATACGCAGCACGGCGAGCGATCCGCTATGCGGCCGGTTCCGGGGCAAGCAGTTTTAATTTGGATCTCATGCATGGACTACCGGGCCAGTCGGTAGAAGATGGGCTTGAAGATATCACCACCGCCCTTGCCAGCAAGCCGCCGCATCTTTCGTGGTACCAGCTCACAATCGAGCCGAATACGCGTTTTTTCAAGTATCCACCATCGCTGCCGGTCGAACATGTTTTGGGTGATCTTGAGGAACAGGGAGCTGCCGCGCTCCAGGAATCCGGTTACCAGCGCTATGAAGTATCTGCTTGGGCACAGCCGGGCGAGGAATGTAGGCACAATCTCAATTACTGGTCTTTTGGTGACTACCTGGCGATCGGCGCCGGGGCACACGGCAAACTCACCGGGTTGGACTTTCAGGTCATTCGCTACTCGAAGACGCGACGGCCGGAGGACTATCTCAGGGAAGGTGGAACAAGTCGTCGCTCATTGCGGGCTTTAGATGAGGTAGACCGTTGCGGCGAGTTTGCCATGAACGCGCTGCGATTACGGGAAGGCTTCAGCAGCGAGTTGTTCGAAGCACGTACCGGCTTAGAAGCAGCACGAATCGAACACCTTGTTGGAGAACTACAGGAACAAGGGCTGCTCGAAGCCACCTCCAATATCAAGGCAACAGCACTGGGATGGCGTTTTCTCGATGATCTGGTTGGACGCTTCTTCGATCTTCGTCTGCACTAGGCCGGGTGCTTAGACGGCATCTGGACTAAGTTCATAGATTAGATCCCATACCCCATGCCCAAGCCGTCTACCACGGGCCTCAAATTTAGTTTCTGGGCGATCATCCGGTCTCGGCGCATAACTACCAGCACCATAGCGATTGCGCAGGCTGGGAGCGCACTCCAGAACCTCAATCATGTGTTCCGCGTAAGGCTCCCAGTCCGTCGCTAGGTGAATGTGCCCTGTCGCTTTCAGACGGCTGGCAAGTAGTTCAACGAACGCCGGCTGAATAAGCCTTCGCTTGTGGTGCTTTTTCTTTGGCCAGGGATCGGGAAAGAAGATGTGAACAGCATCGAGGGTCTTCGGCGCCAAGCATTGTTCAAAGATTTCAACAGCGTCGTGGCACATCACCCGAACGTTGTCGAGGGATTGGGCTAACACCCCCATTAGTAGTTTACCGACGCCTGGTCTGTGAACTTCTATGCCGAGGTAGCTTCTATCGGGATGTGCTGCGGCGGTGTTCAAGAGGGACTGACCCATTCCAAAACCGATCTCGACAATCCGGGGCGTGCCTGGGCGAAAAAGCTGTTCCTCATCAAGAAGCTGGGGTTGAAAGGCTATGCCCCAGCGAGCCCAGCCCTCCTCGTACGCCCGTTCCTGTGCAGGCGTCATTCGGCCCGCCCGAAGAACGAAACTGCGAACGCTTCGCCGCTGATCAGCGGAAATCGCTCCCTTCACTACTTTACCAATCTAGTGACCGCGATCAGCAAGCAGAGCCAACCGCCGATAAAACCAAGTCCGCCTAGTGGGGTGATCGCCCCGAGCCATTTGATGCCGGTAAAGCAAAGCAAGTACAGACTGCCTGAAAAAACCAAGATACCGCCCGTAAACAAGTAGGAGCTGGATTTCAAAAGCGAGGAGTTCGGAAAATTGACTAGCAATACGCCGACGGCGAGTAAGGCTAAGCTATGGTAAAACTGATACTGCACCGCAGTCTCGAATACACCCATCGTATAGGCATCGAAACGTTCTCGAAGGGCGTGCGCCCCGAATGCGCCCAAGCAAACCCCGAGCAAACCGCCGATCGCGGCGATGGTGAGCGTAAGTTGAGCCACGAGAATATCCTTCTTTCGTGCGGCACCGGCCGCATACGGGGCTAGAAACTGGAAATAATAGCGGGATTTAACCCCGGTTTACTTCGAAAGTTCTTAAATCAAAAAACCCGGCAAAGCGCCGGGTTCTACGTTTCTAGCCTGCCAGCTAAGTGCTTCTCAGCAGTCCCTTAGGCCAACATGACAGAACGCATTTTCTTCATCGCCGCCTGTTCTAGCTGACGAATCCGTTCCGCTGAAACACCGTACTCGTCGGCGAGTTCGTGCAGCGTCGATTTTTGATCGCTCAACCAACGCCTAGCCAAAATATCGCGACTGCGTTCATCAAGACCGGCCAGCGCCGAATGCAGACGCGTCTGATTGGCGGACTGCCACTCATCGTCCTCGGCAGACTGTGCTGGGTCAGCCACCGAATCTTCAAGGAAGTACTGCGGCGCCTGCCAACCATCTTCATCATCGACGTCCGCAGGTGCGTCGAAGGCCACATCACGGCCCGTTAAGCGACCTTCCATACGATGCACTTCTTTTACGTCGACGCCGAGGTCTTCAGCAACCGCCTTCGCCTCGTCAGCACTGAGCCATGCCAGCGACTTTTTAGCGCTGCGAAGATTAAAAAACAGTTTTCGCTGAGCCTTAGTGGTGGCGACCTTGACGATGCGCCAGTTGCGCAGGATGAATTCGTGAATCTCTGCCTTGATCCAGTGCACGGCAAAAGAAACCAAACGCACGCCCTTGCTGGGATCAAAACGCTTGACCGCTTTCATCAAGCCAACATTGCCCTCTTGAATCAGATCGGCTTCCGCTAGGCCGTAACCGCTGTAGCTTCGAGCAATGTGCACGACGAAACGAAGGTGGGACATAACCAGTTCGCGCGCAGCCTGTACGTCGTCCTCATAGAAAAGACGCTCAGCTAGAGATCGCTCCCGCTCCACCGTTAAAACAGGGATCGCGCTTACGGCCTGAACATAAGCTCCAAGGTTCGCACCGGGAACCATTTGGTCAACAGGCATAAGCTGCCGCCGCTCATGCTTCTGCGGCTCGCCGAAGACCTGATTAGGAGAGCTGGTGGCAATAGAACTATTCATAGTAGTCACAAATTTCTAACCAAAGTAACGTCTGGTTTGACTCATTTTAGCACTCTCCTGCTTAGAGTGCTAAAACGCCGAAAGTTCAAATTGCCTCATGGATATAACCAAAAAGAATATTAAACGGGCTCTATATTCTTGATGTGCCGCGCCGTGGCCAGCCAGGCGCCAAGCAAACCCATGCTGGCGCCGGTGAGAACTAATTGCAGGCTATCAAACAGTCCCAGCCCCCGAATTTTAAAATCTGAGGCGTAAGCGCTCGCTAGCTTGGCTACGGGCGCGTGCAGTGCTTGTGTAGCAAGTAGGACCAAGAGCGCCGCGACGACGCCCCCGCCGAGGCCATACCAAAGCCCCGTGTACAGCAGTGGACGCCTCACAAAAGCATCACTCCCTCCGACCAATTTAACGATGATGATTTCTTGCCTACGATTCTCAATTGTAAGGCTGATCGTATTTCCCAAAACCAAAATCACGGCCGCAAGCAGCACCGCCGTGAGAAGCAGCACGACCTGCCTCCCCAGCTCCATCATTGCTTGAAACCGCTCCAACCACTGGGCGTCGACTACGAGCTGATCAACCAACGGATATTCGTCGAGCCGCTTGCGAAGGCGCTCGACGAGCTCAGGAGTATCTGAGTTGGGTGTCACTACTAATAGGTGAGGAAGGGGATTTTTCGGCAGGGAGTCAATTAGATCGCCAAGACCCGAACCTGCTCTAAATTCGATCAATGCTTGATCGCGATCAACCAATTCTACAGAAGCGACCTCCGATACAAATCGCAGCTCCTGCGCCAGCTCCGTGGCGACTTCGAGGGTTACCTGATCCTCCAAAAACAAAGAAATGCGCGCAGGATCGTCAAAACGACCGCTCAGCTCCTGAAGGTTGTTCAGCGCAATCGCGAGACTGGTAGGTAGCGCCAAAGCGATTCCAAGGACCACCCATGTCATTCCGCTGGCCAGGGGCTGTTGCAAGACCTTGCTGAGACTGTCTGCGGCCGACTGACTATGGTGCTGGCGCCACGCGAGCCAACGTTCCCGAAAAGGTCGCCGGCGGGAGCGAACCACAGCGCCGCGATTTACACCAAGTGGCGCGTCTCTCCCTGCGCTGGCTTCCTTTCGTGGACCACGTGCTTTGCCCTTTGATCTTCTCAAAAACTTAGGCACTGCGGGTGTTAATTCCGTTGCCTGCGGAGACAAGCCTGCCGTCTCGCAAAGTCAAGGTACGGTGGCGAAGCTGAGAGATCAGCGCCAAATCATGACTCGCGATGAGCACCGTGACACCCACCCGATTGAAATCCACGAACAGCTGCATGATTTCCGCCGAAAGCTCTGGATCTAAGTTCCCAGTGGGCTCATCCGCTAGAAGAATGAGCGGGCGACCTACAACCGCACGCGCGATGCCGACGCGCTGCTGCTCTCCGCCGGACAGGCTCATCGGCAAAGCCCGCTCTCGTTCCAACAAGCCAACCTTATCGAGCGCGGCCCCCACGCGACGAATGATGTCTCGATCTTTGTAGCCCGCTATTTGTAAGGGCAGAGCGACATTGTCAAACACGCTGCGGTCCATCAGCAGCTTGTGATTTTGAAACACAACTCCGATAGCCCTGCGATGAGCGGGAATGGCACCGCGCCGAAGTTTGTTGAGCTCGACTCCGGCGACGGTAACCCGGCCTCGCGTTGGCCGTTCCATCAGCATGATGAGTCGAAGCAGTGTGCTCTTACCGGCACCGCTATGACCCGTCAGGAATACGAGCTCCTCCTCGTGAATCTCCAAGCTGATCTCGCGCAAAGCATCGTGACCGTTTTCATAGCGCTTACTGACTCGCTCGAAGGTGATCATGCGTGGCGCTAGCTTGCGCGGCGTTGGAACAGCGCGTGGATAAAGTCTTTCGCTACAAACGGTCTGAGATCCTCGGCTTGTTCACCCACGCCGATAAACCGAATGGGAAGGCCAAGGCGCTTAGCGATGGCGAAGATAACGCCGCCTTTGGCGGTTCCATCAAGCTTAGTGATGGTCAACCCAGAGACTCCAACCGCTTGTAGAAACTGTTCTGCCTGGGACACGGCGTTTTGCCCGGTTCCCGCATCGAGCACGAGCATGCACTCATGAGGCGCCTGCGGATCAATTTTTTGCATTACCCGAACCACTTTGCTCAGCTCATCCATTAAGTGGTTTTTGTTCTGCAATCGACCGGCCGTATCGGCAATCAGGACGTCGATCTTTTTAGCAGTAGCGGACTGGAGCGCATCGAAAATAACCGACGCACTATCGGCGCCGGTGTGCTGTGCAACCACCGGCACGTTGTTGCGTTCGCCCCAATGAACTAACTGTTCGACCGCCGCCGCACGAAAGGTATCGCCTGCAGCCAACATCACGCTCCGACCCTCCTCCCTAAAACGTCGCGCCAGCTTACCGATGGTGGTGGTCTTTCCAACACCGTTGACACCAACCATTAAGATGACGAACGGTTTGGCTCCCGATAGCTCCAAGGCTCTTTCCGAGGGCAACAACAGGGACTCGAGTTCCTGCTGAAGCGCTCGGTAAACGGCCTCTGGCTCGGTTAATTCCTTGCGAGATATACGATCGGTCAGAGACTCGACGATAGCGGTAGTGGCTTCGATGCCGACATCGGCCATCAGAAGCTGGGTTTCTACCTCTTCCAGAAGCTCCGCATCGATTTCCTTTTTACCAAGGAACAAGTCACCGAGACCGCTCGACAAGCTGTCACTGGTGCGCGACAACCCACGTTTAAGTCTGCTGAAAAAACCCCCGCTCTCACCTTCCAAGGGCTCACTGGGAGCGGAGGCATCCGCGATCGGCGTGGCGCCTTCAATAGGAGTTTTCTGTTCGTTGTCGAGTTTGGAACTTTTGGATTTAAAGAACTTCATGATGCCTTACGCTGGTGCCTAGAGCTGGCGAACTGCGGTGACTATCGTATCATCGAGCCCGCGGGGTCAGGGCATTGCGAGTGAAAGGAAACAACCACCGAGGGTCATTGCGAATTGTAGGCGGTAACTGGCGCGGTCGGCGACTCACGCTTGCAAAGGCATCGATGCTTAGACCCACGAGCGACAGAATCCGCGAAACGCTGTTCAATTGGTTGGCGCCCGACATAAAAGATGCTCGTTGTCTTGATTTATATGCGGGCAGCGGCGCTCTTGGGCTGGAAGCCTTATCTAGGGGCGCAGCGCACTGCGACTTCGTTGACCAGGATCGTCATTGCAGTGAGCAATTGCGGGATCACATTCAGACCTTGGGTTGTCAGGAACAATGTACCTGCACCAGGGGCATAGCCACCGATTATCTTGAACAATATCGCGGGCCCGCGTGGGATGTCGTCTTCCTGGACCCACCATTCGACCGTTCAATGATCATGTACAGTCTGGATCAACTAATAGAACGAGGGTTGCTTGCCCCAGACGGCTTGATTTACCTAGAGCACGGAAGACGCGAACACGTAGACTGGGGTCAGCACCTATCCTGCCTGAAGCAAAAGAACGCGGGGGAGGTCAGTTACGGCTTGTTCAGTCAGCGCCAACATAAGTCAGACTCATTGCATGATGGTCAGCCGGATTGTGAGCCGAGCAGTGAGACAAGCTAGCGTCGATTTGTGGCTCTAGGAGGCTTTGTTTAAGATCAAAGAGGAAGAACAAATAGCTCGCCATTCATGGACAACAAGCGGGTTCGAAAGCGCGTGCGGGTGAGCAGCTACGGTCACGCGAAGTTAGTTTGCAGTTGCAGTCACGCAGAAACAGGGAAGTAGCAAGTGAATACGCGCACGGTAATTTATCCGGGTACCTTCGACCCAATCACCATAGGCCACGTTGACTTGGTCGAGCGCGCCGCGCGCTTGTTCGATAGGGTGGTGATCGCAATTGCCGATAGCCCCAAGAAAAAGCCGCTTTTTAGCCTCGATGAACGGGTAGAACTGTGTACCTCTGTGGCCAGTGGAATGGGTAATGTGGAAGTGAAGGGCTTCAGCAATCTGCTGACCGACTTTGCCAAATCAGAAGGGGCGTGGTGTGTGCTACGCGGTTTGCGTGCAGTAGCTGACTTCGAATATGAATTCCAGCTTGCCAACATGAATCGTGCCCTTTACCCGGAGTTTGAGAGCGTTTTTCTAACACCGGCAGACCACCTGTCCTATATCTCGTCATCGCTCGTACGTGAGATTGCCGCGCTAAAAGGGGACATAACCCCCTTCGTTCCCGGTGTAGTGGCTACAGCGCTTGAGGAAAAATTCGGCGGCGAGGACTAGCCGAGCAGGCAGAACCACCAGCTCGGCTTCTGCTTGGCTTTTACTTGGCGCCTACTTGGCCTTCACTTTGCGTCAGCGCTGTTCAGCGGCCTTCTTCTCGTCCGCTTCTTTCCGAGCTTTTCGACGCTCTACATCTTTGTAGCTATAACCCGGCTCGCGACATCCAAGACAGCGCATGAAGGTGGTTTCTGCCGGGCCGATGACAAGGGTTTCTGCCGATTCAGTCACCGAACCCGCTAAAGCCGTAAACGGAAGGGAGACGAGAAAGGCCGCGGTACCGACGACGGTCATCGCTAAGCCGATCGGACGAGCGACCAGCAAATCGCCGGTCATCGCAAAGCCATTGGGCTTTTCATCGAC
>JBCCQO010000083.1:0-10578 GCA_039024595.1 Pseudomonadota bacterium
CGCCAATCGAGTAGTCCCAGTAGAACAGCTGGAACTGCCACTCACTGCTGGCGAGCTTTTGCGTGTTTGCCCAGGAGCCCCAGCAGAGCATGGTGATCAAACACATTGCTACGGCAATGGAATAGGATTCAACGATTAGCATTATGGATTCTCGTTATAGGTATGCGGGGGCACCATAATCTAGTGCGTCGCGGAAAGATTCAAGCGCAGCCGCATACCTATAACGAGAATCCATAATGCTAATCGTTGAATCCTATTCCATTGCCGTCGCAATGTGTTTGATTACCATGCTCTGCTGGGGCTCCTGGGCAAACACGCAAAAGCTCGCCAGCAGTGAGTGGCAGTTCCAGCTGTTCTACTGGGACTACTCGATTGGCGTATTGCTCCTCACGCTTATCTTCGCATTCACCATAGGCTCCTCCGGTGAGGAAGGTCGCGCGTTCATGCCCGACATAAGCCAAGCGAGCGCGGAGGCGATTCGTTCGGCCTTCATCGGCGGCGTGATTTTCAATGTGGCAAACATCTTACTCGTCGTCGCTATCGACATTGCGGGGATGGCCGTTGCCTTCCCTGTCGCTATCGGATTGGCTTTGGTCATTGGAGTGGTGACGAACTATCTCGCCGCGCCATTAGGTAATCCGACCTTCCTTTTCGCTGGGGTTGGGCTTGTCACGGCCGCGATCATAGTCTGCGCGATGATTTACAGTCGACTACCCCAAGATGGCGAACGATCGGTCGGAAAAGGGCTAGCAATTTCCGTGATTGCCGGTATTGCAATGGGCTTTTTCTATCGCTTCGTAGCCGCGTCGATTTCCTTTGACTTTGCCGCACCGGAAGCAGGCCTAATGACGCCGTACAGCGCCGGTGTCGTATTCTCGGTGGGTCTTCTTCTTTCCAACATCGTTTGGCTGATACCCCTGCAGTACAAGCCAATTTCTGGGGAAGTTGCACCGCTCGGTGAGTATTTCAGCAAAGGCACTCCACGGCTGCATCTGGTGGGCATTCTCGGCGGCATTATTTGGTCTGTGGGCTTTTCCTTTAGCTTTATCGCATCTGGTGCGGCCGGCCCCGCAATTTCTTACGGACTAGGTCAGGGTGCCACGATGGTGGCTGCATTTTGGGGGGTGTTTATTTGGAAGGAGTTTAAAGATGCTCCTGCCGGCACCTCAGGAATGATCACGGCAATGTTCGCGTTGTTTATTGTCGGGCTCGGGCTGATCGTATATTCGCGCTAGCTCAGCGCGCCTCGGCTTGCCAAGCAAGTCCCTGTGCTTTGGCAGGCTTTAAATGCGGGTGGCTAACTTTCACTACCCCCGGTTAGCATGAACACACCCGCTCATCTCATTTTTGGCGCCGCAGCGCTTGCGCGGAAAGACCAAAGAGGCAGCGTTTCCGCAGCGCTGGGCGGTGCGATTGCGCCGGATCTATCACTCTATATGCTGGTTTTCTGGCATCTCGCCGTCATCGGCACGCCCGCGGAAACCGTGTTTGGAGATCTCTACTACTCGCCGCAATGGCAAGCGATTTTTGCGGTGGATAACTCGGTGTTTGTTTGGCTAGGGTTGCTCGCAGTTGCGATTTACGGTCGCTGGATCTGGTTGCGGATATTCAGTATCTCAGCCCTCTTGCACGTCGCGCTTGATTTTCCGCTTCATGCAGGCGACGGGCGTCCGCATTTTTGGCCGCTAAGCGATTGGGTGTTCACAAGTCCCGTAAGCTATTGGGATGATCGCTACTACGGATGGATAGCGGGTCCGGCGGAAGTCGTAGTCTGTGCGTTGCTCACCTTGGTTCTCTTCCAGCGGTTTCGTTCCACTCTTCACCGCGCTCTATTTATCGGAATTTTCATAGGTGAGCTAGCATCCAGTGGGGTTTGGCTGTTGTTTTTCTGAGCGCAGCGCCTACGCTGGCCTGGAACAGAAAATTGTCGAAGGATAACAATAATGAGCGACGCTCTTTTCAGCGACTTACTGGTAATCGATTGCGCTAGCTTTATCGCTGGGCCGGCCGCCGCGACCATGCTTGGAGATTTGGGTGCGAGGGTGATCAAAATCGAGCCGCCCAACGGTGATGGCTATCGAAAACTCGTTCATCTACCGGGAATGCCGAAGTGCGAGCAGAACTATCCCTGGCGGCACACGAACCGCAACAAAGAAAGCCTAAGTCTCGATCTTAAGGATTCGGAGCAGCGAAAAATTCTGGATAAGCTCATCGTAAAAGCGGATGTCTTCATCACCAATTATCCATTGCTGGCTCGCAAGAAGCTCTCGCTGGACTACGACCACATCCGCGCCGCGAATCCTCGCATTGTATACGGTTCGCTGACTCCCTACGGCGAGAACGGTCCCGAAGCGGCGAGCACGGGTTATGACGCCACTGCTTGGTGGGCGCGTTCGGGCTTAATGGACGCGGTCCGCGCATCGAGTGATACACCGCCAGCAGTGTCCATGCCCGGCATGGGTGACTATATGTCTGCAAATGCTCTTTACGGAGCCATCGTTACCGCTTTGTACCGAAGAGAAAAAACCGGTGAGGGAGGGCGCGTCGGAAGCTCTCTGATGGCGAACGGCCTCTGGTCCAACGCCGTCATGGTGCAAGCGGCCTTGGATGGTGCTGATACGGACAAGCCGAATGATAGGAGCAGGGTAAGTGCCTTTACCCAAGCGTATCGATGCTCCGATGATCGCTGGTTCATGTTGACCGTATTGCCTCAGGTGCAAGAACGAGCGTGGCCGCAACTTGCTGATTGCTGCGGCTATCCAGAGTGGGCTGAAGATGAACGCTTCGCAACCCGTCAGAGCCGGCGAGAAAATAACACAGCTCTGATCGAGCTACTTGCCGCGGCATTTTTCAGCGTGCCTTGGTCCGAGTGGAAAAGTCGTTTTGACGAACGGGGAATTACTGCAGGGCATATTGCCAAGCACAGCGATCACTCTCTCGACGAGCAGGCCTTGGTAAACGGGATGATCGTCGAATACGAAGCCGATCCTGGTTCTAAAACCGTTAGTAGCCCGATATTTATTGACGGTTCCGCAAAGCGTGCGGTACGCGAAGCACCAACACTCGGGGAGCATAACCGCCCCATCCTCGCGGAGCTTGAGATATCAGGCAATTAGTCGCGGTGGCTTGTGTGGTTGCGTGCGGGCCAATCGGTAAACAGCTTGCGCCTCTCGACTCTTAGCACCTGACCTGATGCGCTGACCCTGGTCACAGCGGCCGTGTCTGATTCAAGAGCCAGCGCCGTTCGTCTGCCGACAGTCCTAGCGTTGAAAGCTGTTCGCGCGTTTGCTGGTGATAATGATCGATCCATGCGGTCTCCGATTCATCCAGCAGAGAAAGATCTATCAGCAACCTGCAGAACGGTACAAAGGCCAACGGTTTGAACTTGAGCCAGCCCGTTTGCGGCGCTGCGACGATTTCATAGAGAATCTCGTGACGGATACCATGGACACCGTTTCGATAGAGTCCAGGCTCAATGGTAATGACCATACCTTCGCGTAGTGGCGTACCCGAAACTTCCTTTCTTAGCCGTTGCGGAAACTCGTGCACACTCAGAAAGTGGCCGACACCATGACCGGTGCCGTGGTCATAGTCTCGGTAGTGTTGCCAAGCCGCGCTACGCGCAAGTACATCGAGATTGTGATCCAGCGTTCCGTCCGGGAAGGTTTGTCCGGCAAGGGCGATGTGACCCTTTAGCGCCAGCGTAGCGTCATTCAATGCCTCTGGGCTCGCTTCGCTAAAGCACCACGTTCGCGTTGTATCAGTCGTGCCGCCAGATCGGTATTGACCTCCCGCATCGAGAAGGAAAATAGATTCTTTGCGGATAAGCCGGCCTCCCTCCGCTGGCGCCGCGTAGTGCGCATGAGCTGCGTTGCCGTCGGCCGCAGAAATCGTTCGAAAGCTGCAGCCGCAGTAGTCCGGAATCTTCCAGCGAAACTCCTCCAGCTTGCCTTCCACATCGAACTCTGAGGGTGTTAAGCCGTCGTCTAGCTGTCTATCTAGCCAATGCAGAAGTTGTACCCAAGCTCCGCTCTCCCGCATCGCGGCATCGGCCATGCTGCCGAGTTCGGTCGCATTCTTGATGGCCTTGAGATGAGTGATTGCGCTCGTCTGCTGTAGCACGCGTATTCCGTGACGTTCCAGCATTTCGCGGGCCGCTTGAGGCCCTTGCGTACCGTCGAGCAAGATCGTGTTTGCAGACTTAGCACGCTTAGCAATGATGTTAAGAAAATCGTTTGGCTGGTGCAGAGTAACCCGCTCCGAGAGCGCTCTCTCGGCGTCTGCCAGCTGCTCCGCGTTGGCAAACAGATCAACCTTCCCATCATCACTAATCAGAATTCTCCCCAGTAGTACTGGACAGTAGTCCAGATCGCGCCCTCGCAGGTTGAGAAGCCAGGCCACGTTGTCCGGTAACACGTCAACCAGAAACGCCGCGCCCGAGCACCGAAGCCACTCTGCAACCGCATCACACTTGGTCGTGACAGACTGTCCTGCCCACTCGTCGCTTACGACGTTTGCGAGGCTTAGAGGGTATGCAGGTCGCTCAGGCCAGCAATCATCGATAAAGCCATCAACTACCGGTAGCAGAGTTGCACCGGTGCTCTTACAAGCCTTCGCCAGCTGGTCGTGTGCTGTGGGGCTAAGAACCTGTGCGTCGAAAGCTATGCGCCAGCCTTCCTGCGTACACTCTTCTAGCCATTGCGCCGGCGGATAGTCGTGCAGGTGAAAAATCTGTAGCGCTGCCGCATTCGGTTGGCTGTGCGCCTGTTCCTGGTAGCGACCATCGACAAACAGGATGAGCTCCTCTTGTGTCAGTATCCCCATACCCCAGCTGCCAGAAAACCCGGTGAGATAGGCAAGCCATTCGTTCGCAAGTGGGACGTACTCGAAGTGATGCCTATCCCAGCGGGGCACGATTAGGGCGTCGATTTGGTGGTTGGCGAGTAGCGCACGCACCCGTGTCACTCGATCTGGATGCCAACCTGCGGCGATCCCCTGGGTGCTAAGTTGCTCCGGCGACGTACTCACGGCACTTGACCGGGAGCGTTCTTCCCGGACGATAAGCGTTTGGCTAGCGTCTGATCAAAGGCAAACAGCGCCAGCATGGCAACAACCGCCAGGGCTGCAAATGCAGCCCACATCAGGAAAGGCCGCTCTAATTCGACGGCGAAGCGTTGGTAAAGAACGCCAGACAAAATACCCGCCGCAAGAAACCCAAGCGCCAAGGAGACAAAGTAAAAACCCATGAACATGGCTGCTTTCTCCTGAGGCATCACGGCAGCGACGTACTCCTGGCTCTTTGGCGAGGCAAGCATCTCTCCGGTCGCAAACAGTACGGCGGCCCCGACTACGAAGAAACCACCAATCGGAACCGCATGAGCGAGACCGCCTAGCAGATAGGAAATACCAATCAAACCTGTTCCTGCAATCAAAATGCGAAAGGGTGCCAGCCCTTCGATTCGCGAACTGATCGCATACTGGCAGAGCACAATCATCAGAAAATCGATCGAGATGATGTATTCAGGGCTAACTTGTCGATAGGCCGAAGCCCAGTTTTGCGCTAACGCCTCAATTGCGATAGCGCCACTGCGTACCTCCGCTAGGCCCAGCTCCACGACCTCGATCGGCGGCCTCACCTGCAATTCTATGAGTCGTCGCAGCGCCGTATCGGCATTGACCGCTCCGGGTGCGGTGAATTCGGCGAGCAACTTGTTTACTTGTTCTAGGCTGACCGGCGCGAGTCCATCGGCGAGCACTGGAGCGACCGTCGCGGCCAGCCGAACGAGGCTGGAAGTGTCGACAAAGTCTCGTAGGTAGAGGGGCATGGTTAAGAAAATCTGGTTGTATACCGCCCAGAACAGTGTGAGGGTAACTATGTAAACTAGGAAAGGGCCGTTCCCAATGCGCATGCGTTGCCGATACCAGGTCGTGCTCCTTTCTTGTTGTGCAAGCCGATCCCAGAACAGGTTGATGCCGACCCAGCTCAGTGCGGCGACCAGCAGCTGGGGCCAGCTCATCCAGCCGCCGCCCGCAATCATCAGAGCGAAGACCATCGGAATCACGAGAAGACCAAAGCGAACATTCCCGATAACCTGACCCGCGTCGCGGAGGCTGTGACTGAGCGCGCCCGGAGACGTTGGCGCGTGTTGGTCTTTTGGAAAGAAGAAAAAGCAGATTAGGAGGTTTAAGACAATAACGCTGCTCGACAGCAGAAACACGTAGTCCCAGCTAAGAGTGCGCATTACACCGGCTATGACAGGGCCGAGAAAACCACCGACATTAACCATCATGTAGAAGATGCCAAAGGCCCGACCGCGATTCTCGTCAGTCGCTGACCGCGCGACAGTGCCAACGACCAAGGGCTTAAAAATCGCAGCCCCTAGAGCGACCAGTAAGTAGATGCCAAAGAAGGACCAAAAGCTCTCCATCTGACCCAATAGGTAATAGCTGGGTGCGAGTACGAAATACGCCGCAAGGAACAAGCGCCTGTAACCCAGCCGATCACCGAGCGCTCCGGTTACAACCGGTAACAGATAAACAAAGAACGGGATGACGCCCTGTAGTACGCCGCGCTGGGCCTCACTGAGACCGAGACCGCCGCTGGCTCGAGAAGAGCTCATGTACAGCGAGGAGACCGCAAAAAAACCATACCAAGCGATACGCTCGAGAATCTCCATCGCATTCGCTATGTAAAATGCGCGGGAAAAGCCCGCTTGTGCGGTCAACAGAAATCTCCTTCTTTTGCACGCTCCCGAGGTGCCAGCATTGCACGTCTTCGAAGCCAAGTATGCGTTAATTTAGGAAAATATAGCGAGAGCACCCATGATCTACGATGCGTCATTCGACAGGGCCACACCCATAAGCGACGAGGAACGTAAAACTCGCCGCGACCTACTTCGCGACCGTGTATGCGAATTAGAGTACGACGCGCTGCTGCTCACTCCAGGAAGCAACATGCGCTACTTTTTTGGTTTGGCGTGGCGTGCGACTGAGCGTTTGGTGGCAGCAATGATCACGCCGTCGCGCGTTATTTTTATTTGCCCAAAGTTCGAGGACTCGGCGCTGCTGGCGGTTATCGGTGATCGCTATGAGACCGAGTGGTGGGAGGAGCATGAAGACCCGGCAAAGCTGGTGACGCTACTCGTTCACGAACTCGGCATACAGCGACTAGGTATCGATCCGCAGTTGTCCTATGGTTTGGCTCACCGGCTAGTTGAGCTGCTGTCCGATTGCCAATGCAGCGATGGTACGGCGTTGGTTGCGCCTCTTCGGTACCGTAAAAGCGACGCTGAGATTGCCCTCCTCAAAAGCGCAAAACAGCTTACCCTTCACGTGCATCAACGGATTTTCGAGTGGATAAAACCCGGAATCCGCGCCTCGGAAATTGCAACAATGATTGACCAATTGCACCGGAACGGCGGCGCCGATGATGGAAGCACCTTTTGCTCCGTACAGTTCGGCACTGCCACAGCTCACCCCCATGGTATCCCCGGGGATCCGGAGCTTGTCGAAGCGGACATTGTTTTGATTGATACCGGTTGCCAGCTCGACGGCTATCACTCGGATATTACCCGTACCTACGCGCTTGCAAAGCAACCTGCGGCTGTCGAGGCTCACTGGGCCCTAGAAAAAGAAGCGCAGCGACTCGCCTTTGAAGCGGCCCAGCTGGGCGTTTATTGTGAAGAAGTGGATAAGACAGCCCGAGCTGCCCTCGCCGAAGCCGGCCTCGGGCCCGACTACCAGCTGCCCGGTCTTCCCCATCGTACGGGGCATGGAATTGGACTCGATATTCACGAGGGACCTTATCTAGTTCGAGGCGATCGAACGGAGCTCGCACCAGGAATGTGCTTTTCCAATGAACCAATGATCGTGGTGCCGGAGCAGTATGGTATTCGCCTCGAAGACCACTTCTATATGACTGAAGAAGGGCCTCAATGGTTTACCGAACCCCAACCCGATCTGTACCAGCCCTTTAGCTGAGTTCCCTTAACATGCGAAGCGATCGTCTGATTCATCTTATAGGTTGTCACGCCGAAGGCGAAGTCGGAGACGTGGTGACCGGTGGCGTTGCCCCACCACCCGGTGAAACTCTCTGGGAGCAGTCTCGCTATCTCGCGCAAAATACCGCGCTAAAGGACTTCCTGCTGAACGAACCGCGGGGCGGTGTCTTCCGTCACGTCAACTTACTGGTGCCACCAGTACACCCAGAGGCCGATCTTGCGGCAATCGTTATGGAGCCGGAAACCGTGCCCCCTATGTCGGGTTCGAACACCATTTGTATCGCTATAGTCGCTCTGGAGACTGGACGCCTGCCGATGGTCGAACCGATCACCGAGTTCCTGCTGGAAATGCCTGGCGGTTTAATCAAAGTACGTGCCGAGTGTCGGGCCGGGAAAGTAGAGCGAGTCGGTTTTGAGAACATCGCTTCCTTCGCAGATAAGCTTGATCGCATGCTGGAAGTTCCTGGTCACGGGAGTATTCCTGTCGACACGGCGTTCGGTGGGGACAGCTTCGTTGTCGTCTCGGCGCAATCACTGGGGTTTGCCCTCGAGGCTTCGGAGGCGGCGGATCTGAAAGCGGTGGGGATGCGCATCGCTGCGGCCGCGAAGGAGCAAATTGGCTTCAGCCATCCAGACTTACCCGGTTTTGATGACATTACCTTTTGCCTGCTTGCGGGACCGGTTGAGCCGAATGAGCAAGGTTTGAGCTCCACCCACGCAGTTGCCATTAAGCCCGGCAAGCTCGATCGTTCGCCCACCGGTACCGGTGCCTCTGCTCGCTTGGCGCTTATGCATGTAAGGGGCCAGGTCAGCTTGGGTACGGAGGTGCGCTTTCAGTCTATCCTTGGGTCCGAGTTTCGAGCCTCAATCGTGCGCGAAACTCGAGTTGGTGAAACCAGGGCGATCGTTCCACGCGTTTCCGGACGCGCTTGGATTACCGGTACCAGTCAGTTGATGCTGGATCCTCATGACCCCTGGCCTACGGGGTACCGGCTCGGTGACACTTGGCCAAAAATGCCTTCCAGTTGATGAACGCTATTCCATATCTTTCTGCGGCCTCACTTGCGCAGGCGCCGACCTGGCAAGGCGCGGTGGAAGCTATTATCTCGGGGCATCGCCTACCTCGCGCTCAAATTAGTGATACAACCTTAGCTAACGGTGACCGGCGACTCATGTCGCGGCTCGCTTGGATCGATGGTCTTGGTGCTGCCGTTAAGAGTTTCAGCGTTCTGGCAGCTAATCCTCGACGTGAACCACCGCTGCCAAGCGTGCAGGGCGCCTGCCTCCTTCTGGACGACGCCACCGGTGCACCGGTGGCGATGATTGATTTTGCGCTTCTTACCTGGTGGAAAACCGCAGCGGACAGTGTTCTTGGCGCGATGCTGCTGGGCCCGGAGAAGCCAAGGTCTTTGGTGGTTATCGGCGCTGGAACGGTTGCACGTTCGCTGTGCGAAGCATACGCGGCGCTGTTTCCTTCTTTGTGTACGATTACCGTATGTGCCCGGCGGCGGGACGCGGCGGAGGCTTGTCTTGCGGCGCTCCCACCGACCAATGCCTCCTTGCTTCCGTCCTGCGATCCGGAGGCGGCGGTATCGTCCGCTGACATCGTTGCGACGGCGACGGCGTCTAACGACCCGGTCCTCAAGGGCTGCTGGCTACGGCCCGGCACACATGTCGATCTGGTCGGTGCCTATGCGGCCTCGATGCGAGAAGCTGATGACTCGACTCTGATGAGGGGCGAGCTCTTTGTAGATTGCCGCGATACGACCCTCGAGCATATTGGTGAGCTGCTCATACCTATAGAGCGACAAGTCATCTCTGCGGATGAGGTCCGAGGAGACTTCTACGACTTACTCGCTAGCGATTCGAGACTGCGTGTAAAGCCGAAGCGGGGAGAGAGGGGAGAGAGGGGAGATAAGGGAGAGAGCATCACGGTTTTTAAGAATGGTGGTGGGGCGCACCTTGATCTAATGATCGGGCACTATTTCAGAACGCTCGCGCAATAACGTCTAGAGACTTGAGTGCCGGATTGTTCTGTTCGGTGCACCGCGATCACTTGCGATTGGACCTGACAACTCGATTGGGAAAACGAATTGAAACCTAGTAAGTTTTCCACCACTAAGTTCGGAGTCAGCCAGGCTATCTTCTCCAGCAGGAGTGGTAGTTCGTAGGACCAGGCAAGGGAATGGCTTTATATGTTGGATAAGAGCGTTGCATTCGATCAGCTTCACATCGATATTGCCCGCAACTCCACGGACGACTTCAACCCGTTCCATGATCATCATCGTTGGAGCGCAATCCGCGCGAATCCGTTTACCGGTCCGATCGCCCTTGGTTTTCAGCTCGAGTTCTATTGCAGCGATCGCATTCGGCGGGAACGTGCCGCCCGAAATCTGAACGTAATGCTCCCTTATCGCAATTTCGAGTTCAATTTTGCAGGAGCTCTTGCGGCGGGAGAGCATGGGCAGCTCGATGTACGCAAGACAGTCGACAAACGTATTAGCGGTGGAGGGCTTGCGAACCGAGTCCTGTTGCGAGCCGTCAATGGCGCTCCGGTGCTGCTTGGATCGCAAAGCGA
>JBCCQO010000084.1:0-10546 GCA_039024595.1 Pseudomonadota bacterium
CCTCGACCAAGCAGGAAGCACGCTAAGGCACCAAGAACAAAGCTCGCTAAGAAAATAACCCAGGTCGTCAATTGGAATCGGTAGTCGCAACGATGAGACGCTTACGAATACGCTAGGTGTCGAAGCGATGGACCGGCCTTGTTTGGGAACTGAACAGCTTGCTAGTGATGCATTGCACAGTTGCAACCCGCATCAATCTAGTTGAGCAACTCAACCTTAACGTAGAGCGAGTCTTGGCGAGTCTTTCTGGTGCTGTACTGTTTTACGCCCCCCGGGTTTGCAGCTACCGGCCCGAAGATGCGAATCCACTCGTCCGCTTGCGTCGTTACTGTCGTACTAATCGACTGCTGGAGATCGTTCTGCTTCAAAGAAGCTTCTATCGCCAGCACGATGGAACCGTTCTCAAGGCGCTGCGGGGTAAGCCTTAGCGACTCCGCATCAACGGGCACCTGTTGAACCTGTGCCCAAAGGAAACCGATGCCTTGAACCATCTCCTCTCTTCCGGCGCTCCGCGAAAAGCGAAGCTCAATACCATCACTGGCCAAGAACGAAAGTGTATCCGCAGCGCCAGTGCTGATGACGTTCCTATTGATCGGCTGGGGCGCCATCGTCAGGCGATAATCCTGGGCCGATGCAGCAACGGCGACAAAAACACCAAGACAAAAAGCAAATACCTTCGGTGGGTCAAAAAGGGAAGTAGTAGGTAAGCTCATGCGTTCAGCCAGACGCCTTCGCAGTTCGGGGGGATTTTCGTGCGGCTGGTTTTGAGGCCGCTTGGCGCTTTGGTGTTTTTTTAGCGGCGCTTTTTTTCTGCGCTCCCTTACTGCTGGTCGCGCGCTTGCTCACGGCAGTACGTGTCGTTGCTCTTTGCTTACTAGAAGTTGATGTTTTGCTTTTCCGAGCTGCGGCTTTTACTTTCGCAGCGGGCCTATTTTTTTTGTCGGCAGCGCTCGTTTTGGCGCGTCGCTTTTTCTTTGCCAAGGCCGATAGTTCGTCCAACGACGCCTCCAAACAATCCATGAAGAAATCAATATCAGGCAGGATCTCTCTTGTGGAAATCACGTTCAGGCTCATTTGACCGTCGTAGCTCGGTGTACCTATAAAAAGACCCATACCGTCGCCTAGCGGTGCTAAGCCAACGCTTCTTACCATCCGCGCGCCGTTCATATACATCGGTTGTTGCGGACCTGGCACATTGGAGATAAACAGATTACACATTCGCGCGGCAACACCAGACCGAAGCAGCAGGCGACTTGCCAAAACCTGCGTAGCCGCAGGCACGTGGCGGGTTATATCGGTCATCAGCCGAGCTGAAACGCCACTACGCGCCTCTTTACTTGCGCGGGTAGACTGATGGATTCGAATGAGCCGCCTTACCGGGTCCGACTCATCGGTAAAAATAGGCGTAGTCATCGCGCTGATGTTGTTACCAGGCATTTCGCCGCCGTCTTTCCCTCGGGGTCTAGCGTTGATCGGTACCCAGGCGACCAGAGGTTCTGAGGGCAGTTCGTCGTGCTTGAGCAGATAGCGGCGCAGCCCACCCGCACAAATCGCCAAAACGACGTCGTTAATGGTGACGCCCGGCGCGAGTTCGCGGATTTTCTTGAGTGACTCGAGGGGAACGATTCGCGCATCAAACATCTTGTGAGGCGACAGATCGACATTAAACCTCGTCGGCGGTACGGGGCTGCGTTCCTGTTCCCGTCGAGCGACGGATTCCTGTGCAGCTTTAACCAGGCCGGGGGCCGAGCGAAGAAGCGTCTCAACCACTCGCACTGGAGAACGCACGTTGTTAACGACGGCGCGACGGAGCATGTCCGCGGAACTCGGGGTTTCACCCGCTTCGATGTCCGGTTTTTCAAGCGGAATAAGCGGCGTACCCTGCGTATCCTGATCGGCAATCGTGGCGAAAAACTTCATCAAAGATGCGCCATCGACCGCCGCGTGATGAATCTTTGTCGCGACCGCGTAGCACCCTGGCGCGAGGCCATCGACATTGTCCAGCCCCTCCACAACAAATATCTCCCAGGGCGGTCGATTCATGTTCAGGGGTCGGCTGTGATACCGCGCCATATGAATACAAAACTGACGCCAGTCGCCGGGCTCAGGAAGACGACCGTGGTGCACGTGGCTTTCTAAATCGAAGTATTCATCCTCCACCCAGTAGGGGTAATCAAGTTCTAGTGGCAAGCGGTGGAGGCGTCGGAAAAACAGTGGGTTATAGGCTAACCGCTCGCGGTAATGCTCAATAATGTCGGTAAAACGTACAGTCTTTCCGCCGGGTACGGTACTGGGATCAAATATCGCCACGCTGGTGACATGAGTGAGGTTTTGCTCCGTTTCTCCATAAAGAAACTGGGCGTCCTGAGGATTGAGTTGATGCATCGATAATCTCTGAGTGTGTCGCTCTTTTTTTACTAGGGTAACGCGGCGGCGCGGACCCGTTCTAAGCGACGCTGTAGAAAACGGAAGGTTTGGGCCATCTGGAGTCGCCGTTCCGAAAGGTCGTCTTCGCCGATCACTACCAAGCCAAGATTATCCATCAATCGATAGCCATTGCTAAACAGCAGCTTTCCAATCGACGCCTCCGAGCTGATTCTTCGCTGCAGATAAGCTTGCCGCCCGTAGGCCAAGGCTTGATCTACACATTCTCGTTCTTCGAGCGTTTCGCTCGCCTCGTGCTTCGCCAAGATGTCTGCGACTACACGATAGGCCTCGACAAAAGGCAGTAATACGCTGTGGGACATGCGCGGAGTCAGTCGACCAAACAAATTAAGCGCCCCACCGCCTTCATTGAGCTGCGCCTCCCAGTCAGGCTCCAGCCTGTTCATTTCTTGATTCACTTCGATTAAGAACTCGCTTGTCGGGGCATAGAAGAACTCAAACTTGAAGTAGTCCCGCAGCCGTTCACACTCGCTACGAAATGTGTCCGCACCCACGAGCTCGGATTGAGCCATGTGCACGAGCGCAAGCTCGATGATTGAGCGTGTGAGGAAAAAGTGAATTACCGTATTGCGGTAGTAGCTGGCCTCTCCATGCTGCTCCGCCGCAATCGTGAATACTTGTTCTGGGCCATCGTCGTACATGGTAAGAAGCCCGGAGTTGATCATGTTACCGATGAGCACGTTGATACGGTCCTCATCTCGCTCAACGAGCTCTGGACTCATCGGAATAGCTCGCTGCGCGATCCAACCCCTTAGTAGCTCGAGTTGCTCACGCAGCTCCTCAGCGGTCAAAGCCCGCGGCGCGGCGCCCAGGAGCACCATACAGATGAGCGATGGCAGCGTAATCGGTGTGACGCGGTTCGCTTCGACGCCTACCGCAAAGGCTACCCGCTGCAGTTCGCGCGGATTCTCCGGAGTGCTCACCTGATCCAGAATAACTGGCTCCCCAAAGTTGAAGTAGATTTTCCCCATGGGCTGGCGCAGCCCGCGAAGATAACCAATGAACCAGCTTAAGCTTTCCGGCCGCTTGGTAGCGCCGGATTGCTCATCAGCATAGTCTTTAACGTCACCGATCATGTCGTAGCTGATGGAAATAGGAATGATGTGCAGATTTCGCGCGCCGGTGGCATGTGCCGAGTCCATCACATACTTCAGCAATCCGTAGCGAGGAGGCATGAGCTTGCCTACGCGGGAGCGAGTCCCTTCGAAGGCCCAAGATAAGGGAAAACGTTTTTCCATCAGATAGCCGATGTACTGACGCAAAACCGTTTTGTACAACAGATCATCTTGGAAACTGCGGCGGATGAATATCGCTCCGGCACGACGGGCGAGGAAGCCCAAGCCCGCAAACGCCATGTTCACGCCGCCGAGAATGTGCGGCGCCGGAAAGTCGTTGTCAAAACAAACCGAGTTAACCGCGAATCCGTCGACGTGCGTCTTGTGGGTCCATAGCAGTGCGGTCGGGTATTCCCTCGACCACTGCCGAACGCGCTCCATTCCTGCAGCGTCGAGCACCACTTCCGCATCGTAGCCCAGTCGCATGACCCAGTGATTTAATTGGGCCATGACATCGAGCCAAAAAGGTTGGGGGCGCGAGATCAGTTCTCGCATTATCGTTTCTGATTCGCTGAGCAAGTCATCCATCTCGCGGCCAGTTTCCGCCGCAACATCTTGCAGGGCCGTTCGAAACTTACTGCTCGCGAGCAAGCTTTGATTGACGCTCCGCGGAACCTTATAGCGACTTCCTTGAAGCCTTCGTTCGGCAACGTCCAGCGCGAGGCCAGCCTGCAGTGCAATAAACGATGCGAGCGCGTCATCTTCCGAAGTCACGCCCTGCAACCGCTCCTTGCGCTCGCGGAGCGCGGCGAGCGTCGCGGGCGCTCCGGCGATGCACACAATCCGAGCGGGATTCTGGGCAAGAATTCGTTTCGCACGGCGCGGCGAAGGCCGGCGGCGATTGCCGAAGAGCAGATCGCGAGCGCGAGGGCGCGTTGACTTCTCGGCCAGCGAGGTACTCCATACCACCCGTAGCGGCAGAACGAGCGTATCGTTGGGGAGAGTCAGGTAGTCCGTGAGTGAGTCAACGGAGGGATCTTCTGGATCGTTAACAATCGACACCTCACTCGTGTGAACCGTGGCTCGGATCGACAGCTCGCTCACTTTTTGTGCAAGGAACTCTTCGAGAAGCTGGCGTTCTACAGAGTGTGCAGCGTCAAGAATGGCGATGACGTGCGAGCTTTCTTTGACCGCTTGCCAAGTGTCTGTACCCATGGATGGATGCACCCCTGCTCAGCTACAAGAAACCCAATAGGCAATCATCGAGTTGCTACAGAGCTATTAATATTGTTCTAGGATCATAACAGTGCCACACAAATAACGCGGACATTGATTGACCCAGTTTATGCAAGACCCTTTTGAACAGGAAGTGAAGGAGCGGCGAAAATTCGGCGTCGCAATGCAGGCGCTCGCATGGATCGCGCTGCTATCTTTTTTAACGCTTTACTTTGGCGGAGTGCTGGAGCGTCAGCGAAACCCCAACCAAAGTGTCGATAGCTTGGTGTCGGCCGAGGGAGTTAAGGAAGTCACACTAAAGCGAAATCGCATGGGCCATTACCTCGCTACCGGAACGATCAACGGCGAACCTGTGGTGTTTCTCCTTGATACGGGCGCGACGGGAGTCGCCGTCCCCGCAAATCTCGCTCGGCGGTTGGACCTTCCGCGTGGGCGCACTTTCATCAGCAACACCGCCAATGGGCGGGCGGAGAGCTATGAAACACTCCTTGATGAAGTTGCCCTCGGAGCGATAAAACTGCGCAAAGTTCGCGCATCGATCAATCCTGGCCTGCAAATGAACGAGGTATTGCTGGGAATGAGCTTTCTCAAATACATCGAATTCAGCCAGCGAGGAAGCACTCTTACCCTTCGGCAATATCCTGATAATTAAGTGATGGCTGCCGGGGATCTGCGAAACGCGAAGGTTGCAGTTGCCACTAAGATCATCGTTGCGATGGCGACGGTCGCGAACACGACAAGAGCCGAGCTGTGTTTTTGGTGCTTCTAAACGCGCGTCGAGCTAGCGCGCTCAAATGGCTTGAAAAATACGTGTAAACAGCTCAGAGAGCTCGCCAGGGAGGCAGCTCAGCTATCAACCCAGGCGGGGAGCGTCTCGAAGCCGGGCCCAAGAGTGATTTCCATCGTGTTGTCCGAGGGTGGGAATCCCTGCCCAACCATTTCATCGTAAGAGCTGCGTTGGGTAAGTACTGTCGACGGTGCGTGCAGCGGACGCAGCTTTTTTTTCATCTCAAGGAGGTTTTTCGTTTTGAGCGTAGTGCCATCACGCTGAGCGATTAAACGACGCTCACCATTGACCAGGGCATGGGCAATGTAGAGGCTTAAATCCACAGACTCGATGATGAGCTTTTCTATCGGCAGATCCTTGAGCTCAGAAAGAGTGATTTTCAATGAGTTGCCCCGATGATCCTAAGTGCTGACAAGTGTGCCTTCCTTTATCGCGCTAGTCGCTCACTTTTGCACGGTCTGCTAAACACTGAGCAGCTATAAGCCCATCTTGATAGCGACAAAAACTAGACGTCGCCGCGATCTTCGGCTTGCTCCACCGAAATAGAGCTTATGCGCATACGCTCCAAGACTTACGCTCCAAGACCGGGACTCAAGGAGCGTAAAAACCAGAGGTAAATAGATGTGAATGCTTCGCACGGATGGCGGCTCGAACGGAACCTGTTAGCACTTGCTCTAGATTGCCGTCGTAGCGAGAGCTGTTGATCTTTGGGAATACCGGCAAAGCAGAAGCGCATCTTTTCTGATCTAAAAATGTCGCGACGGTGCGCGGAAAGTCCCGAGCCAACGACTCAAAACGGACAATTGCAACATTTGCCGGGGTGGCGCCGTCCAGGAGCACGTACTTTTCCTGAGTTAATCCAGGTCGATGATGATCGGCATTAATCACGAAAGTCTCAAAGTCACCCGCTGCTAGCTCCAGCAGCGCCTTGTTTTCTTGTCGTCTGGCGCGAATAAGCGGTTTCCGGAGGTGTTGATACCAGGAATACTCCAGACTGTAAGGGTGACGAAACACCGCGATGACTTTCTCGAAAGAATTCACCTGTCGATGGAAATTTGCTTCAAGGAACCGAGACGCTGCGGCAAGCGTGCAGTGTCGATTGATCCCCGTAACCGCATGAACATCATCCACTTGGAGTCGCTCAAGCTCCGTCGGCGCATCGCGATGACAATTCCACACGGGCCGCTCTAAGAAGCGCAAAAGAAATTCGCTACAGCTCATTCCCCCGGTTTTGCCGATGTGAAGAAATAAAACTCGATCGTTAAAAACCATTCCTGCGCCGTACTGGGTCGCTAAGGGGCGAGAGTATAGCCGCCGCAATGGATCGTGCAGCTGTGCTGAGCACGAGAGCCGTGTCTCAGCTATTGCGGTCTAGTAGGCCCCTCGCGCAAACAGAACAGCCGGAACGGTGGCTAGCAAGAGGCTTAGGTCATAGATGAAAGAGCGCTTCTCTATGTATTTGATATCAAGCTCAACCTGCGCTTCGAAAGGAATATCGCTGCGTCCTGACACTTGCCAAATGCAGGTGATACCTGGCTTCACCGATAAGCGCTGTCGGTGTCGGCTGCTATAGAGGACAACCTCAGCGGGAACCGGAGGCCGAGGACCCACCAATGACATATCTCCCAGCAAGACATTCCAAAGTTGCGGAAGTTCATCGATCGAGGCCTTGCGAATAAAGCGTCCGACCCGCGTGATCCTAGGATCCCGCTTCATCTTGAAGATGGTTCCCCCCACCATCTCGTTGTGGGCTTGAAGGGCGAGCTTGCGTTCCTCGGCGTCGATGTACATTGAGCGAATTTTCCAGCAGCGAAAAGAGCGGCCGCGACGGCCTATGCGCGTCTGAGAGAAAAATACAGGGCCCCGCGATTCCGCCTTCACTAATAGCGCAAGCAAGACAAAGAACGGCGCAAGCAGGAGTAAGCCCAGCGCGCTGATCGCAACGTCCGTAACTCTTTTTACGATCGGATAAAGCCCCTCTCGGGCATCGCGAAGCCAACCGGTGTAGCTTGCCGCTAGCACCGGTGCTCCTGCGGTTACGATATCGCCAGGAAGGTTAAAGAAGAGTTGATTAGGCGTATGCGTCGCCTTCGCGGTTTTCATGCAAGGGAAATTGCAAATCGAAGGCCAAGTTTTCAAAATCAACTAACTAATTGATTTCATTATATTTATATCTCATCCGAGTTGATTGGCGGAAATCCTTCGAGGTGATTAGTGCTTTTTGAATTGCAATTTGCATTTCAAAAAGGATGAAAGCGCAGTGTTATCGATGGAGTCAGTTACCTAACGCTTTAGCTTAAAATCATAACTCATTGATATTAATATCTTTTATTACTTTTCCGGCACGCTGGCATAGCTTCTGCTCAATCTCTCCAACAGAAACTTGATCGGATTGCCCACATGGATGTACCCAACAATGAGCTTGCAATCATTACCTGCTCATACGCCCCCGACTTTGAGCGCTGTCAGCGGCTGTGTCGATCTGTCGATCAGTGGGTAGACAGAGAGATCGCTCATCGGTTGATCGTTCCGTCCAGAGACCTTCAACTCTTTCGTCCGCTTGAGGATGGACGGCGAACCGTCGTCTGCGTCGAAGATGTTGTACCAGGGCCCTATTGGCAGCTGCCTTCGACGAACCGCTGGTGGCTGGATCAATATGGCTGGCCGGTTCGGGGCTGGGTGATGCAGCAGGTAACAAAGCTATCTGCAAATAATGCTAGCTGTGCGGAGAACCTGTTGTTTGCCGACTCAGACCTGATTTTCATTCGTCCTTTTAACCGCGATTCCGTTATTCGAGACCACCAGTTACGCCTCCATCGAATTCCCGGAGCAATGGATAGCGGATTGCATTTACGCTGGCACTTGAAGGCTGCGAATTTACTGGGCGAGAAACCCACCTACTTCGGAAGTGACTATGTGGGGCAGCTCATTACCTGGAAGCGCAGCCAGCTAGAGGGGCTGCAAGCTCATCTTGAAAGCGTTCATCACAAGCCCTGGCACAGAAGCGTTGCGAGATCACTACGGATCTCTGAGTACATCCTCTACGGCGCTTATATCGACGCCGTCGTAGGTCTAGAGAAGAGCGGTCACTATGCGTGCTCCGATGATTTGTGTCACTGCTGCTGGTTCTGGGAGGACGCGCGGGCGCTGAGCTCACAACAGTCGAAGGTGCGACCGGATGCGTTTGCACTTTTGCTGCAATCGAATCTGGGGCTTAGCCACGCTGAAGAACAAAAACTACTTACACAATTTGTGCGAAGCCCCACACGCCTAGTTGAGGCTATTTAAGATGAAAAAACTGCTGTTTCTCACACCCGAACTCCCGTTTCCTCCGCAGAGTGGCGGCAAGGTTAAGAGCCTTAAGCTGCTCGATGCGATGGCTGAGCGCTATGAAGTCACGCTCGTGTCACCACTGAAAATGGAAGACGCAAACTATCTGAGTCAATTCAAAGAACGCAGCCCCTGCAAACGACACTTGCACGAACGAGTACAAGTAACCCGCTCGGCTAAGAACTTGTTAGCAAGCTATCTAGCGAATCGCCCACTGAACGTGCATCGCAGCTACTGCCCAAAGTTGGCGGCTCAGGTGGCGAAGCTAGCACCGGAACATGACTTGATTCTGGTCGATCACTATGAGGCCTCGGTCTATGTGCCGCAGGACTATCAGGGAACCGTCGTCTACCACGCCCACAACGCCTATCACCAACTATGGAACCGCTATGCAAGGCTTCCCGGCAACCTTGCCTATCGCCTAGCTGCTTTCATCGAAGCTCACCGGGTTAGACGCGCTGAAGTCGATATCGCCGAAAAAGCCGACCTGGTGTTTGCTGCTCCCAATGATGCGGAAACGCTGATGCATTTTGGGATAGCGGGAGACAAAATCGCGCACACCTATCACCTCGGCGATGACTCACAGCTGCGCTTGCCGGCGCTGCAGTTTGCGAACACGGAAAAAAAGCTGATGTACGTCGGCTTCCTCGGCTGGGAGGCGAACGTCGTCGGCCTAGTATGGTTCCTTGAGAACGTTTGGCCGAGCCTTCTAGAAACTCATCCTGATCTGCACTTCGATATCGTTGGCAAAAACCCAGACAAACGCTTGCAGGATGCAGCCGCCATCTACCCCGGTATTCAGCTCCGCGGCTTTGTGCAAGATCTTCAGGAAATCTACGAAAGTGCCCGCGTGTCTGTCGCTCCCCTGCTATTCGGAAGCGGAATGAAAGTAAAGGTCCTGGATGCTATGGCACGCGGAATCCCCACGGTAACGACCCCTGTAGGTGCAGAAGGTGTTGACTACGTCAACAACCGACACCTCTCGGTGGCGACGAGTGCTGAAGAAATGGCGGCGGTAACGCTGAAGCTCCTTGAAGACTCTGAGCTTTGGAATCGCATGTGTCGAAACTCGAGGGAACTGATTCAGGAGCGCTACACCTGGCGCCAGCTGTTTAGCGGGATGCACGACGCGATCGACAATGCGATCTATAAGCGAGAGTCGGCACTCAACGAAGACAACACAGATTCAGGAGCACGCCCAGCCAAGGTATCTCACTCGGTGACGGGCACGGCGGATCCTGCCTTGCAACATGTCTGAAGCAGCGGTCGATCACAAGCGCTTCCTATTCACGCAGGCGGCAGCCGTTCGCGCGTTTTTGCTAGCCGCAAGTCGCGGATCCGGTATTGCCGCCCAAATGGGCGTCCAAATAGCGGTCGGAGCGCTCGCTGGACCGGCGGGAATCGGTATCCTCCAACTCCACTTCGCATGGGGAACATTGCTCGGTGAAGTCATTGGAGCCGGTGAGCCCACCCGTGCGCTACGTGATCATTCGATTCGCTATACGCTGGGTCGCCGACAAGAAATAAGCCGTAAGCTCGGCCGCTCGGCATTTCGGATTGCACTCTTCGCCCTGGGTATGTGCGCGGTCACCTGCACCGGCTGCTTTCTGATGAACGTGGCAGGGGCAAAGCCGAACGCTAGCACGCTGCTGTTCTCCATTCTAGCTTCAGCGCCTTTGTTTGCGCTGGTCCG
>JBCCQO010000085.1:0-10498 GCA_039024595.1 Pseudomonadota bacterium
GAGCCCAAATCGAAACGATGGATAAGGCTTTCTGGTCGATCCGGATTATCGTAGACGCTCTGGGCAAGATAGACGGCGTTCGCAGACACGTAGACCCCATCTGCAGGCTCACCGTAACATTGGACATCGACGACAGCGCGCTGCTCTAAGTCGATCAACATCAGCGTTGTCATGACTGGATAGCCGGATGAGTTAGGTGCCGAGGGGTGCGCTGGATCTACGACCAAGCAGTCCTCCGCCGTAATAGCAGTAGTGCCGCTCTCACCGTCTATGCTTACACGGGGGAGTAAATCGCTTTCCTGGACGTTTTCAAGAACGGCCTCATTGCTGGCTTGAGTCTCTGCGTCGGTAGCGCCCAAGATCAGCTCGGGTATCTCCGGATAGTGGCGCGTGACTAAGAGCACCCGATCACCAATTTGGCGGGCAACGACCAATGCACCCTCAAGATTGAGCTCCCAGTCTTGAGTGATCGCACTCGGATCACTTACATCATGGAGGTGCAGGCCAACACTTTGACCTTCCCAAGCGGCCAAGCTTGTGAAGTTATCCCCGTGATAACCCCACCAGGCCGTGCTGGTGACCGTGGTGAGCTGGTCGTCGTTGACGAATAGCCCTTCGACCGTCGAGCCGCTACTAAGCTCAATGGCACCGACTTGCTGGGCGGTCGCGTCGACGGTGTTCGTGCTCAGAATCCTTACTTGGTTCGCTCCGTCCGTTGGTGGTGGAAGTAGAGAGAGGCTTTCTACGGCCGGTTCCACCTCGAAACAACAAGCACCACCGCGTGTCGGTGCGACGAACAGGCGTTGGCCGTCGTACTTGACGATATCGAGCTCATCAACTGCTTCCTCCAACCGATAGGTGGTACTGAACCCACCGGCATCGAGCTCCAAACTGGGTGCAGCAAGCTCAAGCCCTGGCACCTCGATTGCTTCACCATCGCTACTCGCATCGGTGAAGGGAGCGAGACTGCGCCGAAAACCCGCGACCAGTGAATTATCCTCGCTTACTCCAACAAGAAGTCCCGTGGGAGAGAGGTTAGGGGGTGGAAGCGGCGAGGGGGCGTTGAGGCTTGCCGTACCAGACCCACCGCAAGCGTTTAGCATGCCGAGAACGCATCCCGCGAGAATGAGTCCCCGGGCAGCTCCTAATCGGCCGTCGTACCCAGCGGGTGACTCATCGACCACGCAAAAGGAACGTACTGCTCTGGTGACAACCCCTAAGGCTGCCGTGATTCTAGATGGGATCGAGGTTAAGTCAGCCGCGCGTTCTTTGACAGGTACCACAGGCAATCCTTTATTCGCCAAAACCTACCTTTAGGAGACGACAGGGCATCTCTCTTATTCCAAGGACCTTTGGGTCGCCCCAGCAGAAGTCCATTGCATTGAGTGCCGCTCAGAATGTGACTTTCGGCGACGTGATGGTCCAGCGGTGCAGCGGGATTTCGGCCCCTTTTGCTCCCGATTTTTTCCTAGTTGGTAAAAGTTAGCAATTATCATTCGCATGATATTCTGTCGTCTCAGGTCGTCAGGACCGCTCTGCTTTCGAGCGTCCGAGACGTCGGTAACACACTACTCATTCAAGGATAGTTTTCGTCGTGGAATGGCTTTGGGTCGTGAGGCGCTGTGCGCTCGCGGTCGTCGGTGGGTACTTGCTCATTGTGTTGGGGAGTGCCGCTTTTCTAGCGCTGGGTGAATACGCCCCCTGGCTCAATTCGACACAGCTGCAGTTAGCTGGATCGGTGGTCAACTATGCGTCCTTTTTTACCTACGCGTGGTGGTCCCTTACCGCAGCCAGACTAAAGCCGCTTGTGACGACCTTGCTCTGTCTCTGCGGTATAGCTGTCCTCACGATCCTAGCCGCTGGCGGCGAATTGCTCTCCGCTCTCTGAGGCGATGTCTTGTCGCCTAGGAGGCGATAGCGAAAAAGCGGAACATCCGTCGAGTAACTCGTTCAAACATTCCGCTGTTCGCTCACTGTCGTAGACACCAGTGCTGGATGGCTAAAGCGCCGGGCGTCTTTTGTGGAGCGGCAGGCTGCTAGCTGCTCTTCCAAAGCTAGCTTGTGCTTGCTGGGCTCGGACACACGCTCGCCGGGCTCTGTTCAGCGTCCGCCAAATACTCGGCCCTAACACGAGCGCTAAGCCCCCAGATCACCAGTGCAAAAACCGGCGCGAAAGCGCTGGCGAGAACCAGTAAGGTCGTCGCACTGCCATAGCGATCTAAGGACCAGCCAAGGACCGGCCCCGATGCGATGAATGCTGCGCGCACCACTAGGCTCACCAGCGAATTTACCGTCGCTCTAAACTCGCTGGGAATACGGCGATTTAAGGCGTCGTAGAACAGGGTAAGGCTCATGCCCCGACTGATCTGTATCGCGAAGCCGAACATTACCCCTAGCCAACCCCCAAAGAAGGCCATACCAAGCAACCCGATGATGGGCAGACTTGCGGTCACTAGCAAAAGTGTTTGCCATCCAAAGCGGTTTTCAAGGTGGCCCGCGTAGCGCGCAGCGAGGCTCACGGTAAGTGCAAAGGCGGCCCAAACGTAGCCAAAATGCTCCACCGCAATGCCCTGCGTCTCCCAGTAGTGTTGATACACCCAGAACGCATACAGTGCCAGAAGGCCAAAAGCCCCTATCGCAATCGAAATCCAAAGCAGAACAGGCTGGCCGAAGAGCAGTATTCGCAGTATTGCCTGTGCGTTTGCTCCGTGTCCTTGTGCGCTGATAGAACGGGGTGTTTCGATTAGTAGCGTACTAAGGCAGAGGGGAATCAGGCCCAAGACTGCTTGCAGTACTACGAGCATTCGCATATCGCCCGCACCTAAGATTACCGCGGCACCAATTCCCGCGAGGCCCGATGCGCCCGCTTCGACAGCGATTAGCCGACTGAGCGATCTGCTCGCATCGCTGCGCGCAGGGTTTTTCTCGGACCGGGCCGTTTCAGAGTCGTAAAGCAAGGCCAAATCCGCACCGGACAGCATGCTCAGCCCCAGGCCCGCAAGAAACTCAAAGAACAAGAAGTCCGAAAAGCTATCGGCGGCAAGAAGCCACAGGCATGCTGCACCGTTAAAAAGTGCTCCAGTAGCAATTGCCCTCTGCCGGCCCCACAGATCCGCTAGGTAACCGGAAGGGACTTCAAAGCAGGCGATTGTCAGCGCGTATAAGGCTTGTGTCTGCAGAATTTGCGCCATGCTGAGCCCATGTTCTTGCACCATGGGCACAAACACCGGCGTAATCAGCGCGAAGCTGTAGCAAAAATTGATCGTGTAGATCAGATTGACGTTTAGTTTTAGCGATCGTCTCACCGCTTTCACCCTTTCCGTCCGATAGCCCGGACCTCGGGAGGCGAAATTTCGTGAGATTCTTGCTAAGGAGCTGGTGACTAACGAAAAAGGCCTCCGAGATTCGGGTTCTCGGAGGCCTTTATCTTTAAACTTTGTGTTGCGTTTCTAGAAAAACCTTCTCGAACCCTGCCGCTTCCGGCGTGTGGTCTCCACCACCTTCGGTACGTCCACATTCGACGTATAACCCTGGTGCGACGGACACATGCAGCTAAGCAGCCACTGCTGGACCAGCTTGGCCTGATCTCGCAACTGAACCTGCATAAAGCGAGGCTGCATAGGCTGACCCTGCAGGAAATGAACCTGTAGCGGTCGAACCTTTAGCAGAGAGCTCAATGTGTCCGTGAGCATGTTCATTGCGTCGTTGACCGGGAATAGTGCGTGGGTTTCGGTTAGGTGACGAACTATCCAAGGACTTATTCCATCGCGCAAGGAGTTTCCTTGTGCTGTGACTTTTTTACAGCGCTATCGTGCGGAAGGTTTACCCGTTAATTGCTAATGCGTACCATTCGCGATCAATCTGTTTGCGGAGTTCCATCTATGAATTTTCTGATAACTAAAACGAAGACCAGAGCGACGACCCTTATCGGAGTCGTTGCCGGTCTAAGAGGCTTGTCGGCCTCACTTCCGTTTTTGCTCATCGCTTTGTTCGCTACCTCAGCGCAGGCTGATGGTCCAGTCGGTGAGCATGTGAAAGATCTACAGGCGCATCTCGACGAATACACCGAAGAAGTGAACTGGTTGATGGGGAAGGTCGATGGCATCGTTATGGCCTATCAGGAAGGCGGTTTGGAAGCGGCCAAGCCCGAGGCTGTCGTTGATCACTGGGAAGCGGTGAAGTTCCACGCGGCGATTGAAACGAACTACATACCGCTGTACGCGTCGATATGGCAGGGTTTGTTCGCTGTGCGCGGTGCGATCGAGGCTGAGCAAACGCTGAGTGATGTTCGCAACCAGCAAGCCGCCCTCGAGCAAACGCTCTGGCAGGCGCTCGGCGCCGTAAAGATGGCAGCGAAAGTACAGTCGACCGGTGCTTTGGCAGCGCCACAGGTTGATGAGGCGCTTACACCAGCAGCGACGCTCGACGTGATTAAGGAGCGACTCGATCGTGTGGTAGCAAAGTATGCGGAACAGCTGACAGATGAAGCCGTCGAGATCGTGCAAGACACCTACCTCAGCCTATTCGAAGGGGTAGAGGGTTCTCTCATCGAGCAGGATGCAGACTTAGTTGAAGATCTGGAGATCGATTTTAACGTCACTCTTCCCAAGTCGCTCCAAGAAGGCGAGAGCATCGGTGAGGTTCGCGGTGTCGTGGCTGCTATGCATACGAAGCTTGAGCGTGCCAAGTCTCTGCTGAGGGATGCAGAGGAGTCCCGCTCTAGCGTCTTCTAGGGCGATCCCTTGAGGAAGAGAACGCTCAGCTCGGAATCGCCAAGGTTAGAACTAGAAGCGATCAGCAATAGAACGATTTAGTAATAGAGAAGTCTAGTCATAGGCAAGAATAGGAAGAGCGTGTCTTGGGGTATTACACTAGGCACGCTTTTCTCACCTAAACGCGTAGCTTCTATGAAAACTGAAACTGGCTCTTCAACCGAGTTGGCTTCCCAACCGTCGCAAATGCTGCGACGACGCACGTTCCTGCGTTCCGCAGTGCCTTTAAGCTTAGGGATTACGGTTCCCGGATCGCTATCTCTTTTTGCAGCGAAGCCGCGAGCGGCGTCGGTCAGCGAACTGCCCGCCTTAGAGGGTGAACTTACGCTGTATTTGGGACGGGGAGAGGGCGGCCTCTACGAGAATGTCTTACGAGCAATAGAAGAGCGTAACCCAAAGTTGAAATTGGGAATTCGGCGCGGCCCAACCGCGGCGCTCGCCAATGCTATTGTTGCGGAAAGGAAAGCCGGAATTCGAAAAGCCGATTTGTTCTGGGCCGTCGATGCGGGTGCTATCGGTATGGTGGCAGACGCGCTAGAACCAACACCTTTGCCAGCTGATCTCGTCAATCAGCTAAAGCCCGAATTTCGTTATCGAACTTGGGCACCGGTGACCGGTCGTGTCCGCACGCTGCCCTACAATCCAAAGCTGGTGGGACCGGAAGCGATACCGAACTCGGTTATGGCGTTGCCTGATACTGACCTGCGCATCGGCTGGGCTCCTGCGTATGCTTCTTTCCAGTCCTTTGTGACCGCTATGCGTTTGCTGGTGGGCGAAAAAGACACCAAGGAGTGGTTGCGCGCGATCGATGCAAAAGCCAAGCGCTACGCTGGGGAATTGGGGGTAGTTCTTGGTGTTGAGCGGGCCGAAGTCGACCTCGGTTTTGCCAATCACTATTACACCTTGCGTTTGAAGTCGGGAAAGAAAGACGCCAGTGTGCAGCTGGCGTTTACCGATGCTGATGCGGGATGCTTGGTCAACGCTTCCGGTATCGTTGCACTTAGTGCCTCGCCGGTCGCCGTGGATTTTATTCGTTATCTCCTTAGCCAAGAGGTACAGGATTACCTCGCCAGAGAGGCCTTTGAGCTACCCTTAGTCACAGGGGTGCAGGCACCGGACGGCTTAGAGCAGTTGGCAGCAGTGCAAACTCCCGCGGTTGATCTCACGCAGCTGGCCGATTTGCGGCCAACGCTGGACTTGATGCGCAGTGTCGGCGTGCTTTAGTGCGACTTTCCTGGAGCTATCTCTTCGCGACACCGATCGCGCTAGCGGCCGTTGCCCCCTTGTTCATACTTTTTGTTCTGGCGGATGACTATGCATCTGTTTTTGCGCTACGAAACCTTGAGCTGCTGCTAAACACTCTTGCTCTTGCGGTCCTCAGCGCCTCCGGTGCAGTTCTCATCGGCGTGCCCCTCGCGTTCTTCCTAGCTTTTGTTTCCGTACCGCTACCCCGGTTCTGGCTGGCTCTTTTTGCAGCGCCGCTTGCCGTGCCTAGTTACTTGGGGGCCTTCACTTTTTACGCTGCGTTTGGTTCTGGAGGAGAGCTCGACAGCTGGCTTGGTGTGGCCACGCCGAGCGTGACGGGGCTCTGGGGGGCGGCGCTTGTGATCTCCCTCTATACCTACCCCTTTGTCATGCTAACCGTACGTGCCGCACTGTTGAATCAAGACGCAAACGTCATAGAGGCGGCTCGGACGCTTGGCTTGAGCCTTCGTGCCAGCTTGTTCGTTATTGTACTTCCACGAGTGTTGCCGAGTATCGCCGCAGGTGCGCTGCTCAGCGCGCTCTACGCAATTTCGGACTTTGGCACGCCAGCCATCATGAACTTTGATACGTTCACCCGATTGATTTATGTGGAATACAACTCCTATGGATTGGCTCAAGCAGCGCTGTTCTCGCTGCAGCTGCTAGTGCTAGTGTCTCTGGTGCTATTCCTTGAAGGGCGTCTCCGAGTGACCAGAGAGAACCCCGGACGAGCGCTTCATGTGGCTCTGAGCAAATTTGAACTCACCTTGGCAGTACTCTTGTTTCTTCCAATCCTGCTGCTGGCAGTGGGCGTACCCTTAAGCGTTTTTTTTCACTGGTTTCTTCGTGAGGGCGTTACTAGCTTTGATCCCAGTCTGGCTTGGAATTCGGCAGTTGCCTCAGCACTAGCGGCGCTAGTCGCAATGGTTGCGGCCATTCCTGTCGCTCTTGCCGCGCGGCGAGGCTCCTTTGGGCGCTTCCTGGAGCGTGTGAGCTTTTTCGGTTTTGGTATACCGGGCATTGTTATGGGTACCGTGCTTGTGTATCTGGGTTTGCAGTTGCCGCTGCTCTATCAGACGCTTGCGTTGCTGGTGCTGGCTTACGTAATGCGCTTTTTCTCCCTTGCTGTGGGGTCCGCGCGCAGCAGCTTTGAAAAGCTGGACGGCGGGCTGACCGACGCCGCACTGCTCCTTGGTGCTAGCAAACTAGAAGCTTTTTGGCGTGTTACCCTTCCTCTTTCTGTGCGTGGCGTGCTTGCCGGTGCCGCATTAGTCTTTCTGGAGGCGATGCGAGAGTTACCGGCAACCTTGATGCTGGCGCCGACGGGGTTTGAGACCCTCGCTACCTATCTCTGGCGCGTGTATGAAGCCGGTTACTTTGGGCGGGCTGCTGTCCCGTCCCTGCTGTTGGTGGTGCTTTCCACCTGCGGTTTGCTGGTCGTTTTACTCGGTGAGAAGCACCCGGATGAGGGGGGGCGTGTGCGATGAGGCGAATGCTAGGCGCCGGTCTCCGTACCAGCATCCCGAAATACCAACCTGCGCTAACTTCTCCGGAGGCCGAGACTCCTGGTGCTCAAGCTAGACGATCTTAGCGTCGATTATCACGGCATTCGGGTGCTGCACTCGTTCACTCTAGAGCTTGCGCAAAGCGAGCTGCTGATGCTGGTCGGCCCCACAGGCTGTGGAAAGACGACGGTCTTAAAGGCGATCGCGGGACTGGTACGACCGGCTTCGGGCGAGGTACGTTGCGCAGACTGGGTTGCTAATCGGCATCAGACCGTGGCGCCAGAGAAACGGCAAGTGGGAATGGTTTTTCAAGATTTTGCTTTGTTTCCGCATTTGACTGTTGAAGAGAATATTTTCTTTCGTTTGAAAAACCCAAGCGTCGGCGAGCATTGGATCGATGTGCTCGGTTTGCAAGGTAAGCGCAACAGTAGCCCAGCGCAGCTGTCTGGAGGGCAAAAGCAAAGAGCGGCGCTGGCGCGAACCTTAGCCCATGAACCAAAAATAGTTTTACTCGATGAGCCGCTTTCCAATCTAGACGAAGCGCTAAAAGACGAGCTGCGCTGGGTAGTTCGCGATAGCCTAAAGCAGGCGCAAGTACCCGCCCTTTGGGTAACACACGACCAGGCGGAAGCGCTGTCTGTGGGAGATCGAGTGGGTATTATGAAGGATGGATGTTTAGAGCAGCTAGGTACGGCTCAGAGCTGTTTTGCCTCTCCTGCCTCTAGGTTCGTCGCGTCTTTTCTCGGCGAGGCGAGCTTCGTTACCGGTAGGGTGGCCAGTGATACAAGGGCCGGTGATACAAAGACCGCTGCTACGGAACTGGGAACAGTGCCTATCCAGGCTAGCCTCAGCGGATCCGTCGCTGTCTTGTTTCGCCCAGACGATCTACGCGTAGTCGCGGATGGAACGGTGAACGCGACTTTGCGATGGGCCAGGTATGAGGGTGCGTTTTGGCTCTACGGCGCGCAACTCGATTCTGGTGTTGACGTGCAGCTGCGCGTAAACCACGAGGAAGAGTATCTGCCTGGTCAACGGGTGGCTCTGCGTGCCCATACTTCGGAGCCGCTCGCAGTTTTTGCAATCAGCTAGGCGCGACTAATTGCCGCTCGTTAATCCGCGTTTTTACTCCGCACTCTGTTCTGGCTACTTTCTGGCTATTCCCTTCCCTTACCCTGCTATCTGGCCCTCGCTTTTACCAGGCCGCGGGCGTCTTACATGAGCTACTACGCGGCCAACTAGCTGGCCGACACAGACCAAACCGATAGCGTCGCTGCTACTGCTGAGCGAGTTAAGACCCGTGAGGCTAACTTTTTCGGAGCGGATCGACTCAATGCGTTTGAGTATCACGCCAAGACGGGGGTGGCGACAGATGACATCATCGCCGACTTTCGGGGCGGATCCGCAGCGCCAAGCGCTGAAGCGTCTTACGATTACATAGTCGCCATCGTGGTATGCGGGGAGCATGCTGGCTCCCCGTACACGAAATACCCGAATCACAGATCCGGGTAGACGACTTCCAGGGAAGGAGGATAAGGGCATTCGCGCCGTTTAACCTCAACGCCTTTTGTAGCCCAAAAGATCTCAGCGAAGCGGTTTACCTTTTCCACCAGCTCCACGGCTTTGTCACGATCGACATGCTGCTTGCTCGCCGACGCCAGCAACATAATGCTGTGGGTCAGATCGTGGATCTCCGGAAATTTTTCCATCTGCGGGGCTTTGAAGTAATCACCCCAAATCACGCGAACTTCTTCTTTGACCTTAACGCCGTGTTCCTCTTTGGTTGCCACAAAGCGAGACATGGAGTTTGCGAAGGCGACCGGGTCTTCGGAGCCCGCTGCTTGCAGGTCATTAATGAGATCGACCATTCTGACTATGGTCAACGCGGCTATTTGCGCTGTGCAGGGGTCGTAGATTTTACAGGGTATATCGCAATGGGCATCTGCCGTCTCAAAACCAGCGAGAGCATCCGCCCCACTTAAAAGTGTATGAAGCATGATCATTCGGTCCTATTTGTCGTTTGTCTTGGCCGCTGGCTTGGCGTTTGTCTTTACAAAAGCCGCTTGCCGCCGGGAATCTCGGTCACGACGCATAAAAAGTTTGGCGCCAATATATGCGGCCGTACCTACACCCGCTAACAGCAGCACCGCATGGTAGGCGAAGTGGACATTTGGATCGGCCAGATGGCCCGGATGGGCTGACGCAATCGCGGGGCCAAAGCCCAGTATTGCGCCTGTCACGATTTTTGAGTTGCTTAGGAATTGAGTCAAATCCGCTCTCCTTCTAAATCCCTGATTTCCAGGACGTTCGGGTAATTGCTAGAGGCCGTATAGCATACGGTAGGTGAAGCCTGTTCGCCCTAGGACAATAGCGTAAGTAGGCTCTCCAGTGAATATCTAACGAGCCTTTATCGGGCAGCGGATTGCAAAGCGGTGTATGGTCTACCGAAGACCCTTGATGTGAGTGGGGCAAAAGAGGGAAGACAATGATTGGCTATACAAGTGTTGGTACTAATGATCTTGAGCGAGCAACTGCTTTTTACGACGCGCTGTTTGAGGTCGTAGGCGGTACGCGAATGATGTCGGACGAAACCTTCGTCGTTTGGAGTTCGGAGATGGAGGCGAGCGGCGCATTCATGGTGACTGTGCCCTTCGACCAAAACAGTGCATCGGTGGGTAACGGAGTGATGGTGGCGATCTCTGTCGCTTCGGCCGCAGATGTACAGCGAGTGTATGAAAAAGCGATTGAACTGGGTGCGACCGATGAAGGCCCCCCCGGTGACCGAGGAGGTAATTTCTACGCTGCCTACTTCCGCGATCTCGATGGCAATAAGCTGAATGCCTTTACTATGCTTGCCTCTTAGGCATTTACGGACAAGGCTTCTTTTTTCACTCGCATCGGTTCGTCGGTTTTACGAGAGGTCCGCGAAGATGGTGCCAGGCAAAGTGCTGCCAAAGCTAAGATAAAAAGCGGTAAAAA
>JBCCQO010000086.1:0-10456 GCA_039024595.1 Pseudomonadota bacterium
CTTATGGGCAATCGCATCTTCGGTTGTGATGATTGCCAAGTGTTCTGCCCATGGACGAAATTCTCGCAAGCGACACAAGAAAAAGATTTCCAACCCAGGCATGGGCTTGACGATCAAAGTCTCATTGATTTGTTTCTTTGGGACGAATTCACCTGGGCGCGCAAGACAGAAGGGTCGGCGCTCAGAAGAATCGGTTACGAACGTTGGCTGCGGAATATTGCGATCGCCCTGGGAAATGCGCCCCGCTCCCCTGCCGTTATCGACGCGTTACGCCTGCGCGCCGAGCACAGCTCATCTCTTGTACGAGAACACGTGCAATGGGCCTTAGCTCGCCATTCGGTCGGTTGATACACTGGGCCTTTCTCACGGCGATCTAATCGAGACGCAGAAAGTGTTCCCGATAGTGTTTCAGTTCTGCAATCGAGTCTCGAATGTCGGCTAGAGCTAAATGGGCGGAGCCCTTTTTTACGCCCTCGGCGACATCTCTGCGCCAGCGTTGAGCGAGAATTTTCAAAGTACTCACGTCAAGGTTTCGGTAGTGGAAATAGCGTTCCAGATCCGGCATGTGGCGGGCCATGAATCGACGATCCTGGCAGATACTATTACCACACATTGGCGAACGATTTTTTGGCACCCATTCAGACAAGAACGCCAGCGTTTGTTCCGTCGCCTGCGCTTCATCTATGCTACTGCCGCGCACTCGCTCTACGAGACCGGAGTCGCCATGATGCTGCGTATTCCACTCGTCCATACTTTCGAGAACGTGATCCGGTTGATGAATGGCCAACACCGGACCTTCCGCGAGCGGTTCCAACTGTTCATTGGTAACGATGGTTGCTATTTCAATGACACGATCTTGCTCCGGGTCCAAGCCGGTCATTTCCATATCAACCCAAATAAGATTGCGTTCGTCTAGCATGTACTGGCATTCACCCCGAGCTGTCACCATCAGAATAGCACGCCACCCAAACACTGCCCGCTTCCCGATCAAATACGAGCATGAGTAAACGCAGGCTAACGAAGCAGCAGTTGGCGCGGATTCGCGAACGCCAGGCCCGAAAAGCGCAATCGGTGGAGGAAAGTTCCAGCGTAAGACAAGAGCTTGAGCAAGCCTCCACACACAACCTGGGTCCAGAGCAAGGCGGCCTGGTGATTGCGAGATACCGGAACCAAGCGGACATAAGAAGCAATGAGGGAGACATACACCGATGCTACCTGCGCCCAACGGTGGATGCGGTGGTGGTCGGTGACCGGGTAACCTTTCAAGCTGCAGCAAGGCCAGCCGATCAGTCCGGGAACTTGGTGGACCCACTCGCAGAAGCGAACGCTGGCGCGGGCGTAGTTGTAGCAACAGCCGATCGGCACAACGCCCTGCAGCGACCAGATGGTTTCGGCGACTTAAAAACCCTCGCTGCCAACGTCTCTCAGGTATTGGTAGTGGTTGCCCCGAGACCTCAAGCCTACGCAAATCTTATTGATCGCTATCTGGTCTCGGCAGAGCTCCTGGGTGCGAACGCGGTTGTCGTGCTGAACAAAGGTGACTTACTGACCGATGAACAGTCTAGGCGAGATTTTGAGCAGCTATTGGCACCCTACCCGCCTCTCGGTTACTCCGTGGTCGAGGTGCAAGGTAAGTACGAACAGATTGAAGCTCTGGCGGATTGCCTTGCCGGCCAGACCAGCATATTGGTTGGCCAATCGGGGGTCGGCAAAACCACGCTTCTCAACGCGCTTATACCGGAGACCAACGAACGCGTTGGCGAGCTATCGGTGGATAAGGAAAAAGGACGACATACAACGACTACGGCTCGCCTATTCGAGATTCCTACCGGTGGCTCACTGATCGACTCGCCGGGTATAAGAGAATTCGGACTTCAGCATCTAGATCGTGCTGACGTGGAACAGGGCTTTCGAGAATTTCGCACAGCAGTTGAACCTTGCCGCTTCCGAGACTGTCGACATCAGGGCGAACCGGGCTGTGGTTTAGAACAGGCTGTCGCCGCAAACAAAATCCATCCGAGTCGACTGGCGAGCTATCGGCATATTGTCGGCTCGCTCGAAAACGCCTAGGAGCGGAACTAGAATCGGTGGGAAAAGAGTTGGCAGGAAATTAGCAGAGGTTTTTCATGCGGATAGCTGCTGTCCCATCGAAACTGGAGCGCCGGCTATACAGTCTTCATTCCAGGAAGCGACACCTTTCGGAAATAGCAATATAACGGTCGAACCTAAAAGAAAGCGCCCCATTTCCTGTCCGCGATCAAGCAAAACTGGTGTCGCTGGGTTCTTATGGTCCCAGCGCTGAGGCGCTCGCAGGGGTGGTGCAACCTGCCCCTGCCAGACGGTTTCGATACCCGCAACAATCATAGCCCCAACAAGAATCATCGCCATCGGTCCGCGCGGCGTCTCGAAATAGCTAATGTGACGCTCGTTCCGGGCAAACAAGCCTTCGACTGATCCGGCGGTAGTTTGATTGACGGAAAACAACTGGCCGGGAACATAGCAACTGGCACTGAGCTGACCATCGAGCGGCATGTGCACACGATGATAGTCACGCGGGGATAGGTACACGGTGATGAAGCTTCCGTCGCGAAACTCGTTGACGCGCTTACTGTCTCCGGCGAGCAAACTGGTCAGCGTGTAAAAGCGCCCCTTAGCTTGCAGCAGACGCTCTGCGTCGATGTCACCACATTCACTGATGACGCCGTCCGCTGGGCAGGCGATCCCACTGGTACACAGCGGCCTCGCGTCTTCCCTAAGAGCTCGCGTAAAAAAGCTATTGAAGCTCGCATAGGCTTCGGGAAAAGGACGTTCTGCTTCCGTGAAGTCAACACGGTAGTGGCGCGCGAAGGCGGCAATAACCCACTGCACTAGCCAACGCGGCCCCGTGGCTCGGGCGAGACGCCCGGTGATACGAGATAGAAGATGCTGCGGCGCCGCGCGCTGCAGCAATACAAAAATAGAGTCCATTCTTGCCTGGTTTTTTTTGTGGCTTGGAAAAACAGCGCTAGAGGTTTTCTTCCGCAAACGCTGCGAGACGAGATCGCACGATGCCGTTCACATGCATGATGCCAGCATGTTCGTACGCCTTGCTACGCTCGACAAGATAGGTCAGTCCTGACGTGAGTGGCGAGATGTACTTGTTATCGATCTGCGCGAGATTGCCTAAAACCACGATACGGGAATTTTCACCGACTCGGCTGATTACCGATTTTAGCTGGAACTGCGTCAACCCCTGTGCTTCGTCGATGATGATATAGGCGTTGTTGAAAGAGCGACCGCGCATGAAGTTCAGCGATTTAAACTGAATATTGGCTCGCTCCTTCACGTATTCGATACTGCTTGCACAGGATTCATCAGCCCCATGAAGAATCTCAAGATTGTCGTCGAAGGCCGCCAACCAGGGCGCCATTTTTTCTTCCTCTGTTCCCGGTAAGAATCCTATATCTTCCGCAATCGGTGGTGTTGAGCGGGTGACGATTAACTTGCTGTAGCGCCCCTCTTCTAGAATGGCATGGAGTCCGTAGGCAAGGGCGATCAGTGTTTTCCCCGACCCGGCCGGCCCTGTCATCACCGACATATCGACGTCTTCATCGGCGATAAGAGACATCGCCATTGCCTGTTCTAGATTTCGCGGCGCAAGCCCCCAAAAGCGCCGGTTCATCAAATTGTCTCTGCTGTCACAGCGCAGGTAGATGAAGCTAGCATCGATTCGGACGACGAAGGCAATAAAGTCTTCATCGTCGTAGAGATACATTTTGGGATAGGCGTTCGGTAAGACTTCGCGGGGAATTCGATGCAGTGTCGAATTACTCTCTCGCACCGTATCGACTTCATTCACCGTATCCCAAAAATTGCCACTAATGTGCTCATAGCCCTTGCTGAGCAAGTCGATGTCGTCCAGTACCCGATCTCGACGATAATCCTCTACGTGCAGCAAGCCGGAACCTTTGGCTTTTATGCGCATATTGATGTCTTTAGTGACTAGGCAAACGAAGCTCCCCTCGTTTTGTGCTTGGAGCTTTAAAGCCACATTGATGATTCGATTGTCGTTGGCCTGGTCTTGCGTACTGTCCAAGTAGGGTACAAGTCCATCATCTTCGATGAGTTGATCTGGGTAAATCGCGAGCGTACCAGGCACACTCATAGGCTCAGCGGAGGGCATTGCAACGCCTTCTTGAATGGCTTTGGGTGAAGCCTCGTCGACAATTCGATCAATCATCTGGATGGCGATACGTGCCTCTCGACTGACCGTCTTATCGCGTCTGTCTTTTATGTGATCCAACTCCTCGAGGACGGTCATGGGTATGACCACATGGTGTTCATTAAACGCGGTTACTGCTGTCGGGTCGTGGAGTAAAACATTCGTATCGAGTACATAGACTTTCTTAGCCGGTTCTACTCGCGGGGTGAGGGAATGAACGACAGAGCTTGCTTCCATAGGGAGCTATTCCTCGCAGTTTGAAAAAGAGATTGGATCTAGGAAAACGTTCAGGATCAGAAAATGCGGCCAAACAAGCCCCAAAGCGGCTCCGGTGCCGAATACACGTAAGTTCAGAAAACCGTTCAATCGCAAAGGTACAGAACGTCGTCGCCGTCGTCACAGAGTGATTCAGGCGAACTGCTGACTGCCTCAGGGCAGCGGTGGATGCCAAAGCTGAGAGTAAGAGTCGTTAGGCCTAAGCGAACGGACTCGGCGCATGCCGCAACTAAGACGAAGGAATGGAACAAAGCGTGAAAGAAAGAGCGGCCTACTAGCATGAGCTTACTGCGGGCTAGGTCGGCTCGGGTAATAGCTGAAGAAATCGCCGAAGACCCAGCGCGACGGACTGAGCGCAAAGAGAAAGAGGTCGAGGTAGAGATAGAGGTAAAGAAAAAAGATTGATCGGCATGGCTTATCGCCAGCTGCTTGGCGCCCCCGGCAGCCAGCAGCTCACACGGTCGCTTCGGCTCTAGCCCAGCCATAAACACAATTGGATCAGAGCAGTAGTACGTCGCAAAAATCGCTAGCACACCTAATGAACCCCTAGGCTCGATTATTAGGGCGCTCCCCTAGAGGTGTCAACGTTACCGTGGAAAAAGAAAGCAACCGGCTTTCCTGACAGCGCGGTGCGTTTTTCGATAGCATAGCCATCTTTGTGATAAGCCACGTTTCTGGCCACCGGATGCTAGATAGAAATTCCATCGCGCAACTGCGCGGCCTGAAAAACCAGATGGAAGCGGAGAAAGAACGCGCAGAGGCCGTTCTGCGAGGTACGACCGCTCGCTATGGTTTTGCTCGTCTTGACGATGGCCGTGAAGTTTTCGTTCCCCCTGACGAAATGCTCAAGGGCTTCCCGGGTGATCGCGTAAGGGTTTGCATCCGTCCGGGAAAGGACAAAAGACCCGTCGCTGAAATAGAGGGGCTGGTTGAAAGCCCGCTCAAGGAATTCACTGGTCGATGCGTGAGCAAGGGAAAGGCAATCTTTGTACAGCCAGACCTTGAGCAGATCAAACGCTGGATCTTTCTTCCGCCGAATGCGCGAGCGAACGTTAAGGAAGGCGACTACCTTCGCTGCAAACTGCAACGTCATCCCATTAAGGATGGCAAGCCTCAAGCTGCGGTGCTGGAGAACATCGGCGCGGCCGATGAGGCCGGCATCGAGAATCGTTACACGATCGCAAAGTACAAGCTTGCCACCGATTGGAGTGACGAGCATCTTTCCGAAACGCAGCAACTACTAAGCAGCAATCCGGAAGCCTCGGACGGTCGAGAGGACTTTACCGGTCTCGATTTCGTCACTATAGATGCGGCGCGCACGCAAGATATCGACGACGCACTCTATGCGGAGGTAACCAGTGACGGTTGGTTGCTCTATGTGGCTATCGCCGACCCTACCGCCTATATCTCTGAGCAATCAAAGATGTTTGAGGCACTCAAGCAAAGGGCCAGCAGTGTGTACTTTCATGGGCACGTACTACCGATGCTGCCCGAGGAGCTATCGCAGCGCTGCGCACTGGTAGAAGAGGAAGTTCGCCCCGCGTTGGTGTGCCGAATCGCCGTTTCCGAAGACGGTGAAGTCGGGAACTATCAGTTTTCTGAGGCCCTGATTCGCTCCCGGGCAAAGCTCGCCTACTACCCGGTAGACCGTTACCTGACAGGTCATGATGACAGTTTGATGTGCCATTCCAGCCCGCTGGAAGCTTTGTTCCAGGCTTCGAGAGCCTTGCGCTCTCACCGGGAACGCAACGAGCTGGTAATGGAAGAGCGAAAGGAATTTCGCTGGATTCTGGATGAAAAAGGGCAGATTGAAGCAATCGAGCCCTGTGAAAAACTCCTGTCCCAGCGCCTAGTGGAAGAATGCATGATTGCCGCCAACCGTTGTGCAGCTGCCTTGCTCACGGCGAACAACGCACCCGGCCCGTTTGTGGTCCATGATGGTTTTCGCAAGGATCGAGTGAAAGACCGAGACCGTTTCGTTGCGGAGTTTGCGCCGGAACTAAAAGAGCTGGACTTGGATTCGATCGAGGGGTACCGGCAACTTCTGGGAGCCCTTGCTAGCAAAACTCATGAGCTCCCCCTGCGCAGTATGGTCAACCGCTTGCTAACCAGAGCGCGTTTGTCGACCAAATCGGGTAATCATATGGGCCTGTCACTTTTGGCCTACGCGAACTGCACGTCTCCGCTCAGAAAATGCCTAGACTTCATCACCCAACTCCATATCAAAGCGGTTCTTCGCGGCACTGAACCGAGTCGCTACAAACAGGGTGATCTTGAGGCACTGAATCAGCGCTTGCAAAAGCTTCGGCAGATCAGCTTAGAAGCCGAGCGCTGGCTCGCGCTTAGCTATCTTCAGAAGCTCGCTACAGAAAGCGGCGAGGCTTGGGACGGTCACGTGTCTTACGTAAACAACCACGGTTTCTCCGTGCGGCTAGACGCCAATGGTTTAGAAGGCTACGTCGATCTTCGCAAAGATAAAGAACGATTTAATTTCGACCGGCTACGATCAACACTGAAGAGTAAGACCAGAACCTTTCACATCAACACCCCCGTGCGCGTTAGCCTGGCGGGCGAAGACAACGAGACCGCTCACCTTGCGTTGTTCAAGCTAGAGGCCAACTCCGGTAAGACCCCGGCACCTGCACCTACGCCGACGAGTGAGCCGGAACCAGAATCAGCAAAGCGCGAGACAGACGCGATCGCGAGTCCACATTCGATTAATGAGCCTAGAAGTGCGCATTCCCAGGAGTCCGAGGAAACGGAATAGCATCGCGTACATTGTCCATCCCGGTCACGTAATTGATGAGTCGTTCAAAGCCCAATCCAAAGCCCGAGTGCGGTACGGTCCCGTAGCGACGGAGATCTCGGTACCACCAAAGTTCCTGCTTCAAATTTTCGTCGATTCGGCCATCGAGAACATCCAATCTTTCTTCTCGCTGGCTGCCGCCGATAATTTCACCAATTCCCGGTGCCAGCACGTCCATCGCTGCTACGGTGCGCTCGTCGTCATTCAAGCGCATGTAAAAGGCCTTTATTTCTTTCGGGTAGTTCATAAGAACAATGGGGCGGCCAACATGCTCCTCGCAGAGATAGCGCTCATGCTCGCTAGCGAGGTCCACACCCCAGGAAACTGGGAACTCAAATTTCTTACCGCTGCTTTCCAGAATACGGATTGCTTCGCCATATTCCATGCGCTCAAAGCTGTGGTCGACCATTGCCGTAAGACGCTCCAGCACCGTGTTGTCGATCCGTTGGTTAAAGAACGCCATATCTTGCTCACACTCATCTAACACCCGAGTGAAAACATGCTTTAGCAAAGCCTCAGCTAAGTCTGCGTTCGCCCTTAGGTCAGCGAAGGCGACCTCTGGTTCAATCATCCAGAACTCAGCGAGATGGCGACTGGTGTTGCTGTTCTCCGCTCGAAAGGTTGGTCCAAAGGTGTATACCTTGCTCATCGCCAGGCAGTAGGACTCGACGGCAAGCTGCCCACTTACGGTCAGATAGGCCTCACTGGCAAAAAAGTCCTGAGCCCAATCCACCCCGCCGTCAACGGTCCGCGGGATATTGGTCAAATCGAGGGTGCTTACGCGAAACAGTTCTCCTGCCCCTTCGCAGTCGCTTGCGGTCACAATTGGTGTATTCACCCAGTAAAAACCGTTTTCATGAAAGTAACTGTGAATCGCGTTCGCCAGGCAGTGCCGGACCCGAGTGACTGCGCCGAAGGTGTTTGTGCGCGGACGTAAATGCGCCTGCGTTCGCAGATACTCAAAACTATGCCGTTTCTTCGCTATCGGATAGCTCTCTGGGTCGTCTACCCAGCCGATTACTCGTACTTCAGCAGCCTGGATCTCAACGGACTGTCCTTTCCCTTGTGACTCCACCAGCTCGCCCACAATCTCTACGGCACAGCCGGTGGTCAGCGCCAGCACTTCACTTTCATAATTTGAAAGCTCCGCCGGAACCACCGCTTGTATCGGGTCGAAACTGGAACCGTCGTGAACAGCGAGGAAGGAAATACCAGCCTTGGAGTCACGTTTACTTCGCAACCAGCCCCGGACCGCCACGGACTGGATCTCGGCGGGAGACGCTTCGAGAAGCGCCGCTACACTGCTAAACACTGTCATGGAACACTTGCCTTCTGATCGAAGAGCGGGAGCTTAGCGCCTGAGGACAAGCTTGACCACGACTACCCATGTGTCGCTCTGATTGATAACAAGAATTTAGACGGAAAACTCACGTCCTGAGCTTGAGTTTAAAGGGCAGCGGCCTCTATGCTCTGCTCGATTGCCCGCAGCTGAATGCGGTAGCGTTCCTGCTCAACGGTCACTGCGGACACTTTAATCGCTTCTGTGATGAGCTCGAGTGCTCGTTCATCATTCCCCCGGTGGTGCTCTGCCAGGCCCATGTTGTAGATGATCTGACTGTCATCGGGATGAAGACGGTGGGCTCGAGCAAAGTGTTTAGCAGCCGTCGTCCAGTCTTCCTGGTTGAGCGCCAGTTCCCCAAGGTTCGCGTGATAGTAGGGATTTAAGTCTCGGTATCGGTGTAGGCGGTCCAGCCAATACTCCTGTTCCTGCTGCCTGCCTTCTAATTCGTACAAAACTACGAGATTGTTCATCGCGGAGCGATCGCCTGCATCGAAATCAAGCGCCCGAAAATACGCTTGCTCCGCCTCTCGGTACTGGCCCGTTAAGCGGTAGATAGCACCCAGGTTTACCCAAAGATGGGACATTGTCGGAGCGACATTGAGCCCACGAATCAGTTGCTTCCAGGCGTATACGGGTCTCTCCTCAGTCAAAGAGAGCATCGCCAGGTTGTTGTAATACAGTCCTAGCGCTTCTTCGTCAGTGATGAGTTTAGAACCGGCAACCTGCGAGCGATTTAGAGGGTCGATATCGACCATAAACTCGGAACCGTCACGCATCTTTACCTGGACATTCACGTGCAGGCGTACGGCGACGCGCTCACCAATCCGGTGCCACTCGGGGCGAACCTCCATCCATTGATACTGCGCATTCAAGCCGGCTTCACGAGCGAGAGACACAAACATATGCGCATAACTAAGACAGTTGGCCGTGCCACGACGAAAAGTACTTGCCGCATCTCCATCGGCAAAGGGATCGTATTGCATCCCTAAATTCCCAGGGCTTTTGATCGCCCAGTGCAAGGACATTAGGCGGGTTTTAGCGTTACTGCTGTCTTGCGTGTTGATACGTACAAATTCACGCATCTCATCGTTGATCGCCAGAATGTCGATCTTCGGAGTGTTAGCGACAACGTCTTCCGGCGAGTAAATTTCGTTGCCGTACTTGAGGCTCGGAGCCTCGGCAGGATCGAAGAAGAATTGTTCTCGAGTGATTGAGCAGGCCGCGCTCAAGATGGAGCCGCCAACTACGACAGTAACTGCGACAGTCGCCCGTAAGACCGAGGCTAGCTTAGGTAAGCTATGCCTTAAACTGATTCCGCACAAATTCATCGACGAGTTCTTCTACATAGTTTTGATCGTCGGGGGAAAAGCGATTCTCGATGGGGCTATCTAAGTCAAAAACACCGACGAGTTCGTCACCATTGAGCACCGGTATGACCAGTTCTGAGCGTGAACGAATATCGCAGGCGATATGCCCGCTAAAGCTGTGAACGTCGGCGATTCGTAAGGTTTGCCGTTGTTGCGCGCTCGTCCCGCAAACGCCTCGCCCGAGCGGGATGCGTACACAGGCAGGACGCCCCTGGAAGGGGCCTAGGACCAACTCACCTTCACGCAAAAGGTAAAAGCCTACCCAGTTGAGATCCGGTAGAACTCCGTTAACAAAAGCGCTCATATTGGCCGCATTGGCGATGAGGTCCGATTCGCCAGCAAGCAATCCCCCTAGCTGCTGGCGGGCCTCTAGCACAGGCAGCGTCGGCCGAGACTCGACCGGATGTAGTGTGTGAACGGCTTCAGCCATGGCTTCAGTATGGTTCACTGCGGCCACTTGTGCC
>JBCCQO010000087.1:0-10347 GCA_039024595.1 Pseudomonadota bacterium
CCGACTAGGTTTTTATAGCGGTACCTCGTCCTTTTGCGGTCGTGAAAAACACTCCAAAGCAAAGTAGGCTAGCGGCGCTCCTTTCCCTGCCTCTAGGTTTGTGAGCCCAATCCCAACCGGAGAGCATCATGCGCACTGTTTTTACAATTCTCTCGCTTCTACTCGTTACCACTAGTAGCGCTTCAACACTTATCTATAACGTACGCGGCTACACCCTTGAAGGCGATGAGCTCATCAAGTTTTACGCATTAGAGTACGACCAAAACCTGGTAACCGCTCGCTTTGTAACGAAAGAAGCTGCCGGCAAGAGCACGGCACAAACTCGCATCAATGGGCGTGGTCTTGTGCTCCTACCCGGGCTGATCGACGCTCACGGCCATGTTGCTGCACTCGGAGTGACTCTGGATTCCGCTGACCTCACCGGCGCTCAAAGTGAGACTGAAGCTGCGGAGCGACTGAGAGAGGTTAAGCTTACGAGCAAGCAGTCCTGGGTGTATGGCGGCGGCTGGAATCAGACCCTGTGGGATAGCGGGGAATTTCCGAGTCGTACGTCCCTCGACAAGATCATCGCAGATCAGCCCGTGGTACTTACCCGCGTTGACCATCATGCGCTTTGGGTGAACAGTTTTGCCCTAGAAGCCGCAGGTATCACCGACGAAACACCGGACCCTGCGGGGGGTGTGATCGTACGTGACGCCAACGGAGTGGCCACCGGTGTATTGATCGACAACGCTATGAACTTGGTAAACGACGCCGCCCCGGAACCCACCTTATTGAGTAAACGGCGAGAGATTATGCGTTCCACTCGCTATCTAGCGAGCATTGGGATCACGGCTGTACATGATGCCGGCGCAACCGCCATTGAACTCGATGCCTATGAGTCGCTGCTAAGTGATGGCGATCTGCCGATACGTGTGTATGCCATGCTACGGATCGCCGATCCTGCGATTCAACGAAAGTTAGAGCTGGGACCTTGGGAAGACGAAGCGAGGATGTATTCCGCTCGAAGTGTGAAAATCTACACCGACGGTGCCTTAGGTTCGAGGGGTGCCGCCTTGCTAGAAGACTATAGCGACGAGCCGGGCAACCGCGGTTATCTGCTCAACGAAGAGGCCGATCTTGCTGAGCTAATGCTCAACGCGCTCAACCAGGGTTATCAGCTGAACGTGCATGCGATTGGTGATCGAGCCAACACGCTCGTACTCGACAAGTTCGAAGCGCTAAACCAGGATTCGGAGAGTCGACTGCGCCGCCACCGAATAGAACATGCGCAGGTGTTGCAGTTATCGGATATCAATCGATTCCGCGATTTAGGGGTGATCGCGTCTATCCAGCCCACCCATGCAACCTCCGATAAGAACATGGCAGGCGATCGACTTGGAGAGGCGCGTCTCGAAGGCGCGTATCTTTGGAAAACACTCTTGAAGGCGGGAGCACGCTTGGCTGGCGGCTCCGATTTCCCCGTAGAACCGCCGAATCCGTTCTACGGTTTGCACGCCGCGGTAACAAGAGAGGATCGTAACGGAGACCCGCTTGGTGGATGGCGACCCAATGAGCGGCTAACTCGTATAGAGGCATTGTCTTTGTTTACCACCGATGCCGCCTACGCGGGCCATGCGGAAGATTTTCTCGGGCAGCTAGCACCCGGCTACGCTGCCGACTTTATCCTAGTGCGCGATGATTACTTTGAAGTTCCGGAACGGAATATCTGGCGTAATGAGGTGGAGGCAACGGTCGTGGGAGGCGAGCTGGTGTTCAAATCTGAGACCAGCCCAATTCAGTAGTTGTCGAATGATTAGATTCGCGTCATGTCAGTGCCGTGTCTCTTCCTCTCACCAGGAACAGAAGTAAGGCGATGCCTAGCTCTAAGATCGCCGCCATGACTAAAGAAGTCGATGGCAGTCCATGGGCGACAAATCCAATCAGACGGCTCAAACCATAAGTGCCGTATACAACCACGCCGGCCGAAAATCCGAACGAGGTCCAACGCGGAAAGAAGGTTCCACCAAGCATGATGGAACCGGTAAGCAGTAGAACCCCGCTCGGTGCAGACAGTTCTGATAACAAGCTTGGATTCGCTTCAATATGAATCCGGCTTGCTTCAAGAAAGCTCATGGGCGCCAATAACAGCGACATTCCGATAAACGCGAGGAGTACTCCAGATGCAGCAAGGATAATTCTAGACAGCGTCGATCTCATAGCGATGCACTCCAAGTGCCCCGCCTGGCACTTTCCCGCGCGTAATCGGCAAAGTCCTTGGGCTGCCGACCCAGTGCTCTCTGAACGCCATCAGCGAGCGATGCATTCCGGCCATCCAGTACTGTCGAAAACAAGTAGTCCAGCATCCAGATTACCTCTTTGGGCGCGCCCGAGTTTGTCAGACCGCTAACAAAGCTGTCGTGCGGAATTGCCCGGTAGGAAATCTTTCGACCGGTAGCGGATGAGAGATCAGCGGCTATATCTTCTAGCGACATCAGCCGTGGTCCGGTCACTTCATACACTTGCCCCGCATGCACACTGTCGGTTAGCGCGGCCGCAGCAACATCGGCAATGTCATCAACATCAACGAACGGCTCACGTTGCTCACCGGCCGGCAAAGCAATCGTGCCCTCGCGCACCATGTCGACAAAGGCGCCTTCGGAAAAGTTCTGGTTGAACCAGCTCGCACGCACGATCGTCCACTCGATACCCGAGTTCTGCACGATACGTTCACAAGCTTGCGCTTCCTCTTCGCCTCTACCGGAGAGGAGCACCAGACGTTGTACACCGATAGAGACCGCGAGCTTGGTCAGCGCCTCTATCGCATCTGTCGCCCCAGGCATCGCCAGATCCGGTGCGTAAGTAATGTACACACCCTCCACACCTTCGAGACAGGGAGCCCAGGTTTCTTCAAGGTTCCAGTCGAACTTGGGTTCGCCCGACCGGGAGCCCACACGTACGGAATAGCCGCGTTTCTTCAGCCGTTCCGCCACGCGGCGACCGGTTTTCCCTGTTCCGCCGATGATCAGAAATTGATTTGTATTACCCGTAGTTGATTGCATTGCTTTGCACCTCGCTTGTTAACTGCAGGTGCAAATTTAAAGATCGAACAAGATTGGTTCCTGCTTCGCGGTGCCAATCTTTTGATCAATGACGACACTCGGTTCGCTGATTCTAAGAAAGGTGATCTGCGCTAGGCCCGAGATGAAATTCGGTAGGAGCGAGGCGTCTTTCCGCCCCAACGTTTGAACGCCCGCGTAAATGCGCTCTGTTCCGCAAAGCCAGTCAAAAAAGCAATTTCTGCAAGGCTGTAGTCGGTTTCCCGCAGCAGGCGCTTGGCGAGATCCTTACGCGCGGCATCGACCGTTTCTTGAAAAGTGTGCCCCTCGCTGGCGAGGCGTCTTTGCAGTGTTCGCGCGCCGAGGCCGAGTTCCGCCGCGACGCTTGTTAGCGCCGGTACGCCTTCACTGAGCATGTTCGCCACGGCTCGCCGAACCTTCACTTCGAGGCCAAGGTTTGCTGCAACTGATGACAGTTCTTGCTCTAGGTGACGATCAAAGAAGCTGGCAATGCTTGCGTCGCCAAGCCGGTTCGGCGTGTTCAAACTCTTCTCGCTGACCAGAAGCGCGTCGCGACCTGCTTCGAAGTGCACCGGACAGTTAAAGTGCGATTCAAAGACTGTTCGGCTACCTCGCGGCGAGTGCTTGAAGAACACCCCAAGCGCAGTGAACTCGCTGGCGCTCACTTCTCTACTGATCGTGTCGACCGCCGATAGGCTGGCTTCATTGGATAACAGCATACCCACACGACCGTCACCTGCTTTTTCCAGATTCAGAAACACGCCATCGGCTGATGGTTCAACGGTGTAGGTCTCAGCGCTTCCGAGCACGCGCCCATAGCGCTCTGATCGGGTATAGGATCCAAGCAGGTTTGGCGCGGACTTCCAGGTCAGTCCGAAGGCGCCGTAGTCGTCACTGCGCATTGCGGCACCGATACGCAGCGGCAAGGCGACACCTTCTGGGTCTCGCTCGGCCAGCGCAGCAAAAAAATCGTAGTAAGCCTTTGAAGGCACCAGCCGAGCGGGATCGATCGGTCCTTCCGGGTCCAGTCCTAGCGCTTCTACTAGATCTCGTGTTTCGGTACCTGGGCTTGCTTGACCAACAACTTTGTAGACATACAGTGAGGTGATATCGCCCATAGCGTTAGTAAAGCACTTTTTATTTACCGATTACGGTGGGTTTTAATCCAACGAAACTTAGAGATGTCGCACACGAACCACTGCCCATCGTTCTTTGCACTTCTTAGACTTTGTAAACGGTAAAGTCATCTAAAGCTGACACACTGGCTGGCTTTTCGGTGAACTCCGTATATCTCCATAAGTTACCCTGAGCGTCGAATTTGATCAGCCCGACGATTGGCTGCTCGGCTTAGCACCCCAAAGCCAAAGCGAAGCACTCCATTAAGTTTATTCCAGGAATCCGGCGTGCGGTTATAGAAGTCGCCCACGTCAGCAAAAACCCCTCGGGCTTGCGGCGAGATCGGCCGTGGATCGAGCACATTGAACTGCGAATAGGACGGATGGACCCCATCAAAGTCCATTGATCCAGTTTGATGAACCCCATAGCCCAGCAGGCGATTCTCTGACTTTGCCTTGCGCTGTGCGGGAGCAAATAACGCATGATCGACAATATACGAGTTAGTCTGGACCCATTGATCGTTGAGAAAAAGCTCCACGTAAGAGTGGTCGACGTAGGGCGTGCCAGTGTCCACGATCCCGTGCAGAACCGATGAGTCCAAGTCTACGAAAACCTGTCGAGCCGGAATGTTCGCAGCTCGAAGAAGTGCAATGAAAAGTGTCGATTTTGTGTTGCAGTAGCCCACGCCGCTTGCAAGCACTTCGCTCGCTTTGTTGTGCCAAAAGCCTCCGGTGAACCCAAACTTCACTTGATCGCGAACAAAATGAAAGACTGCCAGGACTTTCGCACTTTCACCCGTCAAACCTTCGGTAAGGATGTACGACCTTGTGCGTATCGCCGGGTGATCCGAATCTATAAACGGAGTTGATGCCAGCCAGTCGTTTGGTGAGTCAGTAATTCCAGCTCGTTCTGGTTCGGCCGATGCAATAGTCGCTGACAAGGTCACTCCCAGGAGTAGAAACTGACGTCTGTGAATAGCCATGCCAATCGATACGACACGCAAGGGCACGCAGATTGGCCAAAGAGCTTGTCGTCTCCCAGTCCCGCTCGTATACTTCGCGGCCCTTCTAGGACCATAGCTCAGTTGGTTAGAGCGCTACCTTGACATGGTAGAGGTCGCCAGTTCGAATCTGGCTGGTCCTACCAAAAATTAGTTAAGTCATTGATTTCTTTCGAGATCGCACCTGCCACGGTGGACACAAACAGCCCTCTTCAGGGTATTGGTCTACTAGCGATTAAAGGAGTTAGAAATGACGACCATCAGAGAACTCGCGGATGCTTGGATTGCTTCGCGGGAACACCACACCGGCTCGATTGGCCGCATTCAGTTTTGGGTAAGCCAATTCGGAGACACAGCAGTCGGTGAGGTTACCGAGGCTGATGTTGATCGGGCGGTGCAGGCACTGGTTCAGCGCGGGAAGCTCAGAGGTGGCAGAGGCTGCGCAAGAGTCCCTACACCCACTGGCGAGCCACTAGCTGGCAGCACAGTTAACAGATTCGTATCGACGCTTAGCGGACTGTACAGATACGCCCGACATTTGCGGGTGCTCCCTCGATCACATACGCCGCCAACCAAAGGTATCGAGAAAGCGCCAGAACCTGTCGATCCGGAGAAGTACTTTCGGCCCGATGAGGTGGATAGGCTTGTCGCCGTCGCTCGGGTAGTGGATTCGCGCTGGGGGAAATTGCCGGCGCTAATCATATTGGGGTTTCACACCGGCCTTCGTGTTGGGAGTCTGATGAAGCTGCGGTGGCGCGACATAAACCTAAAAGAAAGGACAGCATTTGTCGCTGTCACCAAAAATGGAAGACCTCATGTAGCCGTCCTGACGCAGAGTTGCGTCGATGAACTAACACGGTTGCGAGAGGGCGAGCCTGATGAGCTTGTTTTCGGGAGTCGTTTTGCAAACAAGCCCTATCATTATCGCCGGGTTTGGCAGCGCGCATGTGCAGAAGCTGGATTCACTGGGCGCACCTTTCATTGGCTTCGACATGGGTGTGGTTCGGCTTTGGCTGAGTCCGGTGCAAATCAGGCACAGATTATGTCGGTCATGGGTCACAGAACGTTAACAGCGTCTGCTCGCTATATGCACAACAACGTAGAGGACCGAAGACGAGTCGTAGAGGGGGTTTTCAGATGAGCAGTGGTCTTACTAATCAGACTTCGTCCGGGAACGTTAGGAACGCGGTGTTCAAGGCCTGGCTTCCACCGGAGCCTGCCGCGCTTCTGGCTGCACTAGAGGATGGACACGGTCCGCAAGCGGCAGCCCGATATCTACTAGCATCTTCATCCATTGAGGAACTCGCCTCGCCGAACTCAATCGATGCGGATGATGTGCTTCGGCTGTATGTCGAGATACTTGGCAACACGCTACAGCTCGCGCAGACAGTGGAGGAGTACTTTGGCGCTGAGCTGGGTAAGGCGCCCGACAGCCACTTTGAGTATCTGGAGATGATCGAATCATTAACCGCTCACATGCGCGAGAGAGCTTTTGAAAGGGTGTCTCGGGGCCGTAAAAACTATGTAAGGCCGCAGAAATGGCAGAGCTATATAGCGAACGAGGTGTGGCAGGCATGGCGCGATAGCGGCACAAAAAGAATGGGTAGAAAGCTGTTTGCCCACCGGTGCCAAAAGTTACTCAAGGAAAAGGTTTTAGCAGGCGAGCTGAGTCAAAAGGGCGTTGATCCAAACGTCTTTTCCGAGCATTACTGCCGGCGAACACTGGCCAGATTCAAACTCTCAGGCAAAGGTTCTACTCCCTCCGACAACGTCGATTGAGCGCAGTTTTTTTCGGGAGGAGGGTAACCCTCTCCAGCTGTTGACCCCTAGTCTCCGTGTGTCGCCGTGGCAGGCGCGCTTTTCAAGTAGGAGTCAAATATGGAAATGGGGTTGAAGTTGTCCGACCTGACAACACTAAGAAACTGGCAGCTAAAGCATGCTGCAAACGGGGGCGAGCTGTTTAAGACGTGGTCGCGCCTGGAGTGGTTTGTGCGGCAGCATCGCAACACATTGCTTCAACAGGGTGTCTTGATTCCGCAATCAGGGTCACGTCCAACGTTGGTTACTTCTGATTTCGATAACGCAGTCTGCGAGATTCTCCTTGAGAGCGCGCAGCGATGACAGTGTCAGGCAACACACCTAATTGCGGCAATCATGCTCTCGCCGACAGTAAAACCGTCCCATCTAAGAGCAAGTTATTGGACGGCCCGACGAAGAGTCACGTTGAGTACAAACCTGACCGCTTACCAATCGTTGGCGCCCCGTTTATCGACAAGATTGCATGCACCGTAGATATCCCAGATAGAACACGGCGTTTACACCTCGAATCACGATTAAACGGTCTTACTGAAGAGGGTTGGATACTGCCGACCAGAGGTCTTCGCGCGTACACGAAAAATTATCGGTTAGCTGCAGATCAAAATCTGGGCCCAACAATTCTGCTGTCGTACGGTCCAAAAAGACATAACCACCGAGCTTTGCGTCTTGAATGGAACCCTGCGAATTCAGATGACAGCTGCACCCAGCATTCGTTCTCGCTCGTTTTCAACGAGGACGATTGCCTTGTACAGCACACCAACGTCACGCGGCTCGACCTTGCGGTTGATATCTACGATGTTGAGATCGAACAGCTTGTCGTTACTGCTTCGAAGTACACGAGGACAAAGGCTTACTTTAACAAAGGCTTGCAAAGCTACTATCTCGGTGGCGCTGATTCGCCGCGGCAAATCAAGGTTACGACAAACGCGCGGAACAAACCGCGAAGCTCGGACACATCGTCGGTTTTAGCTCTGACAACAAGCCGCTGGTGCGTATCGAAATAAAGATCAATTCGCTAGATCAGTCGATATTGGATCTCGTGGAGCTGCCTAACCCATTTCGACCGATCAGCATATCTATGTTCGAAACGCTGGAAAGCCATGCATCTGTCGAAGAGTTGATGTTCATTGACTCAGTCCGATATCGCGGTCCAGTAGATGCGATCTCACGGCTTCCCAGGAAAGACAGAGACCGGTATCGCGCATTCATTCGAGAAAGCAACGAGCCATGGTGGGACCCGATTAGATTGTGGGAGGCGTGGCCGGAACCTCTTCACAGCTTTGCACCCTTGCTACGGGCCGGAGACAGCGTGCTGAATACAAATGACGAGGAATGTTAAGCATGGACAGCGTACTCACAGAAAAACAGGTGAGGGCTATAACCCTCCTCACGGCCGGACAACACGGGGCTTCGGTGGCCAAACAGCTTGGTGTAACACCTCAAACGTTAAGTCGTTGGCGGCGAAAACCCAGTTTTGCGGCGTCATTAAACGAACACAAACAAGTTGTTGTACAGGCGGCCATCGATCATATGCAGGCCAACATCAGCAAGGTCACACAGGAGCTCATCGACCTCGCTCTTAACGCCAGTAATGAAGAGATTCGAAGGAAAGCCTGTACAGATGTGATCAAGTTCCTAGTCGACGATCTCAAGCCATTTTCGAGCGTCGAAGAGACTGACACAGAGCTGATGACTCTGATTCGTGAGGCTGACTCTTACTTTGCGCGCGCGGAAGCGATGAAACGGACGCAGATGGGACGTTACGAGGTCGAGTTCTTTGAATCTAGATCAAAATCATAGAGCTTACTTTTGCACTTGAGTGCACAGATAGTCCTGGCTTGCCCCTCAGCGTTGCCTGGTTCTGTTAGTTTTATTGTTTGATTTGCAATCGATACCCGCAGCGCAAGGCGAGCCTCAGAGCAGCTGGTAAGTGTATTGGGACCGATCGAACCTGGACTCGGTGTCTTTGAACACTGCCTAGTTGCGTTGGTGGTCTAAATCCGGCGCGTCGCTTCTCAGTTAGAGCAGCCATCCGAGTTGGATCGCTGTTCCCGACGTCGGGCACGATAGGCAACGACTCTAAATATGCATCGCCTTGCCTGTCGCCCATCCCTGTTGTCGATCTCAAGCAAAACGCCAGAACTCGTACCTCGTGTAGTGCGCAGGGGAATCTCGAGCCTATAGGCAATCATATGATCGCATTAGACACTTAGTGACGGCTCTGATAATATTACGAAAATCATATGATCGTTATGAGTTGCCATGTGTCCGGAAGACGAGCTGGCTATTGCTCGAAGAGAGATGATCGCGCTCATCGACAATGGGAGGACCACGAGCCGCTTCTCGAAAAAGCGCCCTACGCACTGGAGTCCCTACGAGGTGATATGCCCGGAGACAGGACAAGTGTTCACAGCTTTTAGCTGCTGGAGCTTTGTTCGACAGCTCCTGGTGGATGCACACCCGATGACCGTCGTGCGATTAGATGTTCCTCCGGGGGCAAAAGGCTTCGTGATGAAAGTATTAGGCGCAGAGGGATGTCCTGAAATCTACATAAAGCTGCAAATCGGTCAGGGGTTGCTCGTCGGCAGAAGCTTCCACAACAGCTACCCCGAAAACTGACTTAACGATTCGCACAGAGGGGAAAATCATGAATAACGAAGGAAATGTGCTTCAGCTTGCGGAGCATTCTACTACCTGCCCCGCGTGTGGAAGCGCGGAAGTAATGACTGGGTACGAAGTTAGCAGTTTTCCGTACGGCACGGGTACTGATCAGGTTTGGTTGGATGCAAACGTTCCGGTGATTTCTTGTGACGCTTGCGGGTTCGAAAGCGATGGGCCGGGCGCGGATATGAAAAGGCATCAGGCCGTTTGTAATCACTTAGGAGTGCTCACGCCTGATGAAGTGCGCGAAGTTCGTCTACTGCATGGCCTGAATCGTGCAGATTTCGCAAGACTGACTGGTCTAGGCGAGGCTTCACTTAATCGCTGGGAAGGCGGAATGAAAATACAGAATGGAAGTATCGACAGCCTTCTCTACCTACTGCGTGACTCTAAAAACATCGCGGCTTTGCAATCGAGACGCGACGAAGAAGCCCCCGGAAATCGTAGGTTCCGTCTAGTAGAGCGCACCGATGCGTTGATGGAAAAGCAAGCAGCCTTTTCGCTGTAGAGACCGTTCATGTACACAGTTACTTTCTACTCATTCAAGGGCGGCGTTGGTCGATCGATGGCCATGATGAACGTTGCTTCCGAGCTCGTGGCGGCAGGTCGACGAGTGCTCGTGGTGGACTTCGATCTCGAAGCCCCGGGTCTTGATACGTTTAACTTGCCGTGTCCACAGGATCGACCAAAAGG
>JBCCQO010000088.1:0-10335 GCA_039024595.1 Pseudomonadota bacterium
AACGAGCGTGTTGTATCTAACCGCTACTTCACATTGACCAGCGGTACCTACTTCATGGTGATGAGCTTCAACGGACAAACCCATCTGCTCCATCGCGGAACACATCGCCGCTCGAATATCGTGAAGAGAATCAACCGGTGGTACGGGAAAGTACCCTCCTTTAACCGCTGGGCGGTGGCCGATGTTGCCGTCGCCGAAGGATGCGCTGCTGGCCCATGCCGCTTCGTTAGAAGCGATCGCATAACTCGCTCCTGCCATATCGGCGTGCCACTTCACATCATCAAACACGAAAAACTCCGGCTCCGGGCCAAAGTAGGCGACATCACCAATGCCGGTATCCGCGAGGTAGGTTTGGGCTCGTTCAGCCAGAGAACGCGGGTCGCGCTCGTAACCCTGCCGGGTCGTGGGTTCTACCACGTTGCAACGAAGTAAAATGGTGCTGTCGTCAGCGAAGGGGTCTAAAACCGCGGAGGTATCGTCTGGCATCAGCGTCATATCGGATTCGTTGATCGATTTCCAGCCTGCGACTGACGAGCCGTCGAACATCTTTCCTCTACTAAAAAAGTCCTCTGTGACCTCACTCGCGGGAATCGATACATGCTGTTCCTTACCGCGCGTATCGGTGAAGCGCAGATCTACCCAGCTAGCTTCTCTATCCTTGATGAGGCGAAGAGTCTTTTCTGACATGCCGGTTCCTAGGTCGTAAATCTTGAGTCCAAGCGAAATTCTTCGCCGATTTTGTCCGTACCCTAGCACTAAATCTGTCGAGGTAAGAGTCTCGGTTTTGTTGCTTAGCGGGTGGCCCCATCTCCTCGCGTCGGTTCTACGTAGTAATGAGGCAAATAACCAAGCACAGAGCTACTCAGGAAAAAGCGCGATAGCTATACTCCGCGCCTTTTTGGCTTCAGCGTTCTAGCTCTTACGCTTAAAAGTCTAGCTACGCTTGCGCCCTCGCTTGGCGTGAACGGTAAAGGACCACTGCTTTGATTAACAATCTTCGAAACATCGCGATCATCGCGCACGTGGATCACGGCAAGACCACGCTCGTCGACTGCCTGCTTCGCCAATCGGGAACGCTGGACCGGCGCAACGTTGACACAGAGCGGATCATGGATTCCAACGACCAGGAAAAGGAACGAGGAATCACGATACTGGCCAAGAATACGGCGATTCGCTACCAAGATTACCGTATCAATATCGTCGATACGCCCGGTCACGCAGACTTTGGCGGAGAAGTCGAACGTGTGCTGTCGATGGTGGACTCGGTGCTCTTGCTCGTCGATGCGGTCGATGGCCCTATGCCGCAGACGCGCTTTGTGACCTCTAAAGCGTTTGCCAGGGGTTTGCGTCCCATCGTCGTCGTGAACAAAGTCGATCGGCCCGGCGCCCGTCCCGATTGGGTCATAGACCAGGTATTTGATCTATTCGACAACCTGGGCGCAACAGAAGAGCAGCTGGACTTTCCGGTGGTGTATGCCTCCGCGCTTGAAGGTATCGCCGGAGAGGACCACGAGGCGATGGGCTCGGACATGGAGCCACTCTTTCAGACGATCATCGATCGAGTTCCAGCGCCTGACGTCAACGAAGATGGGCCGTTACAGCTGCAGATCAGCGCCCTCGACTATTCGAGTTTCGTGGGTGTTATCGGTGTTGGTCGCATCACCCGAGGGGTACTCACCCCAAATGAAAATGTGGTCGTCATCGATCGAGAGGGTGAGCAGCGGAGCGGGCGCGTTCTTCAAGTGATGGGCTACCAGGGCTTGGAGCGCATCGAAACCGATCGAGCGGCTGCGGGCGACATCGTCTGCGTGACCGGCATTGATGGGCTCAACATCTCCGACACCCTTTGCGACCCCAGTGCGCCAGAAGCACTGGCAGCACTGTCAATCGATGAGCCCACAGTGAGTATGACCTTTCAGGTCAACGACTCGCCCTTCGCTGGTAAGGAGGGCAAATATGTAACCTCGCGCAACATTGCGGAGCGTCTGGAAAGAGAGCTGATTCACAATGTGGCCCTGCGCGTGGAGCCCGGTGACAGCCCGGACAAGTTCAAGGTGTCGGGTCGCGGAGAGCTGCATTTGGCTGTGCTTATCGAAACGATGAGGCGTGAAGGCTTTGAGTTGGGCGTCTCTCGTCCGGAAGTTATTCGCAAAGAGGTTGACGGAGAGATGCAGGAGCCGTTTGAAAACCTCGTCATCGACTGCGAAGAGCAGCATCAGGGTGCCGTGATGGAGGAGTTGGGTGCCCGGCGCGCCGAGCTCAAGGACATGTTACCCGACGGTAAAGGTCGCGTTCGCCTCGAATTTATCGCTCCAGCGCGAGGTTTGATCGGCTTTCGTACGCTGTTTCTAACGATCACCTCGGGTAGCGGCACGATGACCCACGTATTCGATCACTATGCGTCGGTTAAAGCGGGGCCGGCGAGTCACAGAAACAACGGCGTATTGGTGTCGATGATTAAGGGAAAAACACTCGCCTACGCTTTGTACAACCTACAGGACCGAGGTCGGATGTTTATTGATCCAAATATCGATGTCTATGAGGGCCAGATTATCGGCCTACATAGCCGCGGGAATGACCTGCCGGTAAACCCCACAAAGGCCAAGCAGCTCACCAATGTTCGCGCCGCCGGTACCGATGAGGCGCTGGTGTTGACTCCGCCGGTTCGCCACAGTCTGGAGCAAGCCCTGGAGTTTATTGAAGATGACGAATTAGTTGAGGTAACGCCAGACAGCATTCGGCTGCGGAAGAAACTCCTACTCGAACACGAACGCAAGCGTGCTTCGCGAGCACAAGCGGTAGGCTAAGGCGCTAAGCTGAGCGTTTAGCCTATGCGAGCCCTCCTACAGCGTGTTTCCAGCGCCTCCGTGAGTGTCTCCGGTGAGGAGCTTGGGAGCATCGAACAAGGGTTGCTTGTCTTTTTGGGCTTGGAACCGGAGGATACGAAAGCACAAGGCATCGCATTGATCGAGCGAGTGTTGAACTATCGAGTGTTCGCTGACAAGCAGGGTCGAATGAACCTAAGTTTGCGCGATGTGCGCGGCGGTCTATTGCTCATTTCACAGTTCACTCTTGCGGCCGATACGGCGCGCGGTTTACGCCCGAGCTTCACCAGTGCGATGGCGCCGGCGGAAGCGGAGCCGCTGTTTAGTGCTCTCTTTGCCTACGCGGACTCTGCCCATGACACGGTCGCTGGCGGGCGCTTCGGTGCAGACATGCAAGTTAGACTCGTCAACGACGGTCCGGTGACTTTCTCTCTTACAGGTAAATCATCGTGAGTTGAATCTTGCGGAGAGACGCCGGTGGGTAACGGAGGCGCTAATCGCGGCCAGTTGATGAAATCATCATTGCGAGATGCTCGATGCCGTCTTCGAGGTAAATGGAGGAGCAGCTGCAAAAACCAAGGCTCTCATAGAATCCTTGGAGGTAAGCCTGAGCGCTGATCTTGATGGCGGCCTGTGGCCAAAGCTCGAAATTTCTCTCTATACCTTCACGGACCAATGCCCGCCCGAGCTCTCGCCCGCGCTGGCTCGTGCACACAATGATGCGACCCAGCGAGCTTTCCGCCGGATAACTCACACCCGGCGGTACACATCGCAGGTAGGCAATTAAGCGGCCTTGTTCACGCAGCAGCAGGTGGAAGGAATCCAAGTCGATATCGTCCGGATCGAGGTAAACACAAGACTGTTCAACGACAAAAATCTGAGCGCGGAGTCTCAGAACCTCATACACATCGAGCGCTTCTAGCTCGTGAAAGGGCTCAAAGCGCAGGTCTTTAAGTGGCGGTCTCATCGTAACTCGACGGTCTCAGTGGACAGAACCGCGAATGCTACTTTGCGTCCATCTACAAGACCATCTTCTATTTTTCGCGGCTTTTATAACTTGTTATGATCTCGCTGTCGGCGCCTTCGTGGTGCTCCCCTTTGTTCTTGGCCAATTACGCGAATGCTAGCGAGCGTCGAGTTACCTGAAGACTTTAAACTTCTAAACCAGCAGTTTAGGGGCCTAGTTCAGGCTCTCTTGGAGGAGTTAGAACTAATACCCATCCGGGTTGAGGTCGCCCCCACACGAACTGGTAATTTTCGTGGATTCGATGCCGCTAAATTCTATCTGGTCGAGAGTGGCACGATCTCCGTTCGCTACTCTGACCGTTCCGTCTATTTACTAGAAGAAGGCGATTTACTCCTTCCAGATATTGCGGGCGTTAAGGAAGCGGACGTTGCGGTGTACTACGGCAGTGAGGCGGGAGCGAGCCTCAGCTCATTCAGTGCGCTCGAGTTCATGGCGGAAGTATTCGGCCGACCGGCCTTGGCTAAGCTCTGGACGCGGTTATTGGTCACCTACACCGGCATGATGCTGCGCCTGACGGCTATGCATACGCAAGTCGACGTGGTGACCACACCGGGCTTCGCCGTATACGAACCGGGGGAGATCATCATTACCCAGGGCGAGAGAGCCCAATACGTCTTCAACATGTCGGCCGGTCTCGCCGATGTGATCGTTGATGATGTTTCTGTCGGCATAATAAGTCCCGGTGAGATTTTTGGCGCCATGGCGGCGCTCACTCACGCAGATCGAAGCGCTACGGTACGGGCGCGCAGCAGATGCAGTGTTGTAAAAGTACCCACCAGTCAATTTACGGAACTCATTCGCAGCAACCCCGCGACGATTCACGCCCTCTTAACAGACATGGCGAATTCCATATCGAGTCTCAACGAGCAGCTCGTTCAGTTGCGCGGTTCCGACGAGGAAGAGCCCACCACTAGCGGCAGCTAAAGCGCTGTCAGCACCAGGCAGCAGTGATTTTTAGAGCAACAGGTTTTTAGATGAGCGAAAACAAGACCATCGACGAAGACGGCGTCGAAGGTGTATCCCTAAAGCAGTATGCGGAGAAGGCCTACCTCGATTACTCGATGTACGTCATTCTTGATCGCGCGCTTCCCCACATCGGGGATGGGTTAAAACCGGTTCAACGGCGCATTGTTTACGCAATGAGCGAGCTTGGCTTGAAGGCCAGCGCCAAGTACAAAAAGTCCGCTCGCACCGTTGGTGACGTTATCGGCAAGTTCCATCCTCACGGCGATAGCGCCGCCTATGAGGCGATGGTGTTAATGGCGCAGAGCTTCAGCTATCGCTATCCCTTGATTGATGGACAGGGAAACTGGGGTTCGCCCGATGACCCGAAGTCCTTCGCCGCAATGCGATACACGGAATCGCGCTTAACCGCATTTGCCGATCTCCTACTGGGAGAACTGGGTCAAGGTACGGTTGATTGGACACCCAACTTTGACGGTACCCTCGACGAACCCTCGTTGCTTCCCGCTCAGGTACCAACCGTACTCTTAAACGGCACGACCGGCATTGCCGTTGGTATGGCGACTGATATCCCACCGCATAATTTGCGCGAGGTGGTAAGCGCGGCGATTCGCTTGCTTGAGGCACCAAAGACCACTCTGGCCGAGTTGTGTGAAATTGTTCAAGGGCCCGATTATCCAACCGAAGCAGAGATCATCACGCCGCGCGATGAAATTACCCAGCTTTATGCGACTGGCCGCGGTGCTCTACGCATGCGTGCTGTATGGGATGTGGAACAGGGGGATATCGTCGTCAATGCGCTTCCCCACCAGACCTCCGGGTCGCGGGTCCTGGAACAGATCGCGCAACAAATGCAGGCAAAGAAATTACCCATGGTCGCCGATCTCCGCGACGAGTCCGACCACGAGAACCCAACCCGGCTCGTGATCGTACCCCGTTCCAATCGAATAGACCGAGACGCGTTGATGAGCCACCTGTTTGCTACGACGGATCTGGAACGAAGTTATCGCGTCAATCTGAACATGATCGGTATCGACGGTCGCCCCGGCGTTCGCAGCTTAGATGGGATCTTAGCGGGTTGGCTCAAGTATCGCCGCGAGACCGTTCGTCGACGTCTGTCCCATCGTTTGGAGCGCGTAGAACGGCGAATCCATATTTTGGAAGGCTACCTAGTGGCTTTCTTAAACATCGATGAGGTGATCCACATTATTCGGACCGAAGAGGAACCAAAGCCCGCTTTGATGAAACGCTTCGAGATCAGCGATATGCAGGCGGAAGCGATACTCGAGCTGAAACTGCGAAATCTCGCCAAGTTAGAAGAGATGAAGATTCGCGGTGAGCAAGACGAATTAGCTAAAGAGCGGGACTGGCTCCAGAAAACTCTTGGTTCAGAGGCCCGCCTAAAGACGCTAATCAAGAAAGAGCTCGAAGCGGCGGCTGAGAAGTACGGTGACGACCGAAGATCACCATTGGTCGAACGCAATGAGGCGAGTGCCTTTAGCGAACTCGAACTAATGAGTTCGGATCCCATCACCGTTGTGCTCTCAGAAAAAGGTTGGATCCGAGCGGCCAAGGGACACGAAGTAGATCCCAGCAGCCTAAGCTACAAGTCGGGAGACGGCTTTAAACTCGCAGCTCGTGGCCGCAGTAACCAGTCGGCACTGGTCATTGACTCTACCGGTCGCGCCTATACGGTACAGACTCACAACCTGCCGTCCGCTAGAGGTCAGGGTGAGCCGCTGACGGGAAGGATTAACCCACCGTCTGGAGCAACCTTTGAGGGCTTGCTTCTTGGGGATGGATCGCAGAGTTGTCTGCTCGTGTCCGGCGCCGGCTATGGGTTCGTCACCAAGCTTGCCGATCTACAAACTAAAAATCGATCCGGCAAGGCCGCACTGAGCTTGCCCGCGGGCTCGAAGGTTGTCGCGCCAGTAGCGGTGACCGAGGACGGCAAGTGGGTGGCTGCGGTGAGTAACGAAGGCCGTTTGCTGTTGTTTCCATTAGCTGAACTGCCAACGCTTTCGCGTGGTAAAGGCAATAAGCTGCTTTCGATCCCAAGCGCTCGTGCCAAGAGTGGAGAAGAGTATGTCGTTTCTGTCGCGGTACTGCGAGAGGACGATGCTCTCACGCTGTGGGCTGGCAAGCGTCACTTAACACTTAAACGTTCTGAGTTAGACCACTATCGAGGCGAGCGCGGTCGCCGCGGAAACAAGCTCCCAAGGGGCTTTCAACGGGTGGATCGAATGGGTGTGGCCGAAAACTAAGAGCAGTGCTGACCAGAGCGCTCGTTAGAGAACAAGTAATCGCTCTGCTTCTTGTGCGCACTCTTGTACTCATGCTCGTACCTTGAGTGCTACATCCGGTGATAAGCGTTAGCTTCTGAAAGCGAATTTAATGCCTAGGTCGCTGCAGGCTTTATTCGCTCTACGATTTTCTCGCTTTGGACGCGTAACAGTGCTTCCTGATTCTCTTGCAGGCACGTCAGCTGAAAGAACTGGCCCTCTGAGATCTCCGTACCCAAGGTTAGCTGTGAGCGAATGGCTTCCTCCTCTATGAACGCGCGGCCGACCAGCAGTGCGGGTAAAACGTCCTGCGCCAAGCAATGCTCCCGCATTTCATCGAGAGTGCTCTGTACATAAAGCTCCGGATAGAAGTCTTCTTCTGCTTCCGAGCTGATTTCACAAATACTCAGCGCCATCGAAAAACCCAGTGAGAGATTTGTTCTCGCCTGTAACCCATTTGCTGTGAGCGCAATCAACCGGGCACAACACGCGGCATCTAAGAGCGGGTTTTCCGCATCGTCTGCGCGGAAGGTGAGCAATACGCCGGCCGGGCGGACCACGGCTAACGATCCTCCGTAGCAGCTCGCAGCTGCCTGCAGTATTTGCTGAAGTCGCCGAGTGTAACGATGAAGGTTCGTTTCACTGAGAGTTTCTACATAGCGATCTAGGCTCGCTAGATGCACGAACAAAAGGGGCTTCTCCTGAAAGTCTGTCGCAGGAGCGGGTACTGACGCTTTCGTCCGCAGTAGTTCCATGGGCAAGTCCGCCACTACGCTCGCAAGCATGGCTAATTCGTTACTGTTCCCTTGCCGATCTTCCAGGACCGCATGTTGCGTCTCTACTGGGTCGACGCGGAGCTGATCAGTAAGCGCAGCCAGCTGCTTCGCGCCCTTGCTTGCGGGCCCGCGAATGGTGAGAAAACACAGCAGGCTCAGTGCCGCAACAAGCGCAGAGAGGCTGCTGACCAAGCGCCACTGAGTTTCCCTTTGCTGCTGGTTGTCCAGGAATACGATGACTTCTCCAGCCGTGTCGCTACCAACTCGGATCGGAGAACGATACCTGTTCAAAGCGCTCTTTGATGTATCTCCGGCTGCGCCCATGGGACTGCCTTCGATGTCGTAAACGACGATTCCCTGAGCAAGCGCCCGCCCCAAAAAGCGATCGAGCATGGCTCGCATACCCAACAAATCGCCACGTTGTAGCGGTTCACTGACGCCGAGGGCAATTTGCGATGCGAGTGCCTCTCCCACCCCTCGATCCCGCTGCTTTTGTAGGTAGGAATTCGACGTGGCTGCTAACCAAACTACGCATAGGCCCGCCAGCAGCGTGCACCCGGCCGCGATCAGCGGTAATGAACGAGCAAGGCTCAGAGATTTGATCCGATTCATCGACTAACACTGTAAGGTCCAGGCAACAAATTATAAGCATGCGCCGCATCCATCGTCTTCCTGCACTAGGGCTGCGTTACACTTGCGCCGCCGCACTTTGGCGGAATTTAAGGTCCAACTCAGTGAATCTTTATACCCACCAACTTACCTTCGCAGCTGTTAGTCCAGAGGAGGCGGCCGCTCGTCTAGCCGCTACATCGGTATTTTGCTCGGCCTGGGAGCTGCGCACGAGACCAGAGTCCGGTGGCCGCGCTGAGCTTATGGTTCGTTTTCAGTCAGAAGAGAAACGCCGTAGCTTTCAAGAATCTCACGGTGACTTATTCCAGCTGAGCGCGCTGGACCATTCCAGCTCCGATGCTATTTCCCAGCACAACCTGCCGTTGGGCGGTGATAACTTGTATGCGCGAGCAGAAACAGCAGTTACGCTGATCGCCCCACCGGACTTCGCCTTTGCGGAGGTTCTGGAAAGGGAGCTCCCGCTCCGCCACCAAACGCTTAGCGGGCCGCTGCTCCATTCACTGTATGGTGTTCGACATTTGCCTGCTCGCCAGTCGTCCTGCAGTGCTCTCGAACTGTACTTCGATCGCAGTAATGCTACGGAAGCAATTCGATCCATCGTCCCGGACCTCTTGGCGCGGTGGCCTATGGATGTGGTGGCGTTTCCAAGTTCTAGCAAACGACCTCGTCGGCGTTTACTGGTGTTTGATATGGATTCCACGCTCATCGAATGCGAGGTAATTGATGAGCTTGCTAAGCTTGCAGGGGCCGGAGAAGCGGTGGCGTCGATCACGGCTCGAGCGATGCGTGGAGAACTCGATTTTCAGAGCAGCTTCCGGGAGCGGATGAGTCAACTGAGCGGTTTGTCAGAAAACGCGTTACAGCAAGTGGCAGAGCACCTACCGGTGATGCCGGGCGCAGAAACTCTGTTTCGCCAGTTAGGATTGCAAGGGCACCACACCGCCATTCTTTCCGGTGGCTTCGATTTTTTTGCCACCCATCTGCAAGGAAAACTGGGAATAAATGAAGTCCACGCAAACCAGTTGGACATTCAAAATGGCCTGCTCAGTGGGGAGACACGGGGTGCAATTGTCGATGGGGAGCGAAAGCTCCTATTACTTCGAGAGCTGGCGGAGCGCGAGGACTTCGATCTGCTAGATACCGTAGCGGTGGGCGATGGAGCCAACGATTTGCCGATGATTTCCGCCGCCGGACTGGGTGTCGCTTTTCACGCCAAGCCGATAGTACAGGAGCGCAGCCCAGCCTTTGTGAATCGGGCAGGTTTGGATGCGTTACTCGCCGTGTTGGGAATGGTCTCCGATTGATCCGTAGGCGGCGAATCGGCTAAATGTCTGTCCACACCGATTCAAAAGCAGCCGTCGGGAGTTTTTCTCGCTTCGCCGAATCGGAGTCGTCCTCCAGCTGACGCAAGTAATCAAAGTCCATTTGACTGAAATAGCCCGTCGACGACACCTGACGTTTGAGTTTGACCAGAAAGGACTCGTCATTGCGACCGAGGGTAATGCGCTGGCCTTCGCGAAACACCATGCGAGGTACGACAAGGGTGTGGTTCTGACCGACCAGGGGAATTTCTGGTAACAACAGCACGCGAATTGGTTTTGAATATTCGCCGTCCGGCATTTTAATTTGCGCCGCATAGGCCGAACCCTTTGGGCTGATTAACTCAAGCCCCAGCAGCGTAGGCGCATGTTTGACCTGGCTCACCCAGCGGATAACAGCAATAGTCCAGTCTGCTCTTTCCAGCTCTGCCTCGCGCACACAGACCAGATCGCCGATATGAATACCGTCTGGCGGATCACTCCACTCTACGCAGTAACCCCCAGGACTCGTAT
>JBCCQO010000089.1:0-10321 GCA_039024595.1 Pseudomonadota bacterium
CGAGAACGGTAATACGATAATTCTTCAGTTTGCGAGCGACTACGGGCTCCCTGGCTTGATGGGCATCATCGCCGCAGCGGTGATGGCTGCAAGCATGTCGAGCCTAGATTCAGCCTTCAACTCGATGTCGACCGTGTCAACGATCGACTTCTACCAACGCTATTTCCAGCCGGACCGTGATGGGCGGCATTATCTTGTCGTGTCGCGGATTTTTACCGTGTTTTGGGCCGCGCTGATTATTGTGCCTGCGCTGTTTTTTGCCGGTAGTGAAGGGTCTGTATTAGAGACCCTTAGTAAGGTTGGTTCCTACTTTGTCGGCGCTAAGTTGAGTATGTTCCTACTCGGTTTCTTCTCACGGGATACCACCGAGCGCGGATTACTGGTCGGGGTCGCTGTTGGCTTTGTTGCGGTTTGGTACGTGGCGACGAAAACCGATATTGCCTGGCCCTGGTACTGCGCCATCGGCGGGTTAGTAAACATCAGTGTTTCCCTGACTGCGAGCTTGCTCCTTGATGGAAAACAAGAAACTTACTCTCCCTACACGGTGCGCGGTCAGCGAGCGGAGTTTGCGACGGAAGGTCGTCCGGAACGAGAGGGAGAGTGGTTTGCTGTTCCAGGTCGCGTCGACGGCGTGTCCGTTTGGCTTTTATTTTTCTTCGTTTTTTGTCTGCTGTTCCTTTGGGCGTTCAACGCCTTAATCTAGTCTTTCACTCGGAGAGGCAACAGCACTCCTTGCCGCGGGTGGACACCTGAAAACCCACATACATCACTAGCTAACGAGAAAGTATCGCGCAACCGTGACCCTACATCAGAGCAACAAAGCCCATGTTCTAGCCTATTTCGACGCGCTCGAAAAAGCACAGCTGTGTTCGATTGACGCGGTGCTTAACCAGTATTTGGCAAGCAACTACCGCTTCATGGGCGTACATCCGTTCAACGAGCTGAATTCTGCCGAGGCGGTGGCCAGAGAAGTCTGGCATCCGTTAAAGCGCAGTTTCGGACAACTACAGCGACGACAGGATGTGTTCATGGCGGGCACCAGCGAAATCGCGGGGGATCCGTGGGTCATGAGCATGGGCCACTTTATGGGCCTATTCGATGAAGACTGGTTGGGCATACGTGCCAACCGCAAACTTGTCATGCTTCGCTACGCGGAATTCAATCGCGTGGAAGATGGCAAGATCACTGCGACGGGGCTCTGGCTGGATATTATCGGGCTGATGCGCCAGGTGGGGATTAACCCACTTCCACCGGAGACCGGTCAGTACTTTGTCTACCCTGGACCGCGCACCCACGATGGCCTTTTGTACGACTCGTATCCGGAAGAGGACGGACGCTTCACCCTTGAGTTGCTCAATCGAATGATTGATGACTTAGATCTGTTGAACGTTAGCGGTGAAGATCATTGCAAGTCTGAATTTCTCGCTCGAACCTGGCACGAGGACATGGCTTGGTACGGTCCTGCAGGCATTGGCGCGACGTTCACCATCGAGCGTTATCAGCAGCAACACCAAGTACCCTTTCGAGCAGGGCTTACCGATAAGGTGTACCGCGGGCACGTGTGTCGCTTTGCTGAGGGGAACTACGCCTGCTTCTTCGGCTGGCCCAACCTTACTCACCGTCCCCTCGGTGGTTTTCTCGGGCTAACAGACGGTTCTGCTACGGAAATGCGCGTTGTTGACGTCTATCGACGAGAGGGCGAAAAACTCGCAGAGAACTGGGTTCTGATCGATATCCCCCACTGGTTGCTGGGGCAGGGTTTGGATATTCTGGAGCGAACGCGGCAGATTGAAAATCCCTAGCCGGACGACGCTGGAACAAAGTCAACGCGCCGATTTTGCTCTCCTTAGCTGTCTAGTGCACCACTTCTTGCTTTGGTCATCTCGCGCATGCGGGCGAGTACGTCTACCCCGATTTGCTGGTACACATGCAAGAGGTCAATGAGTACCCAGTTTTCTCGAATCAGGCCGTCTTCGCATCGCCAAAAATCTAGGCTTCGCATTTCGATCTGTTGTCCACTCGGTGCGATCCCGAGCCAGCCGTCACCGGTAATGCTCATGTGCATACCCGGCCATGCGGTGAAACCAACGTAGGGGCCGTCGGCGAACATATGGCCGCCGTTTCCCGCAGATCCGACTCTATCCGGCATGCCCTTTAGGAACGGTATCTGGTGCCAATTTCGAAATCCTGCGATTCCCCGGGCGGAGCCTATCCCGGAAGGACCGTACCAGGAGCAGCGAGGGTGCCAGAAACGCTCCAACTCCATCGCCGCTACGCCTCCCTCCGCATGCTTGCCCAGCCCGTCACACATTGCTGCAACCAGCTCAAAGTTTCGTGAAGTGGCATCGGTAGTTGGGTTGCTGCGCACAAGCCCATCCTGCGATGCAGGTGCAGGAACATGCCATTCGCGCCCAAGGCTAGGTCCCATTGGCCAAACGCCTGCCTGCATCATCAGCTCTGGTATGTCCCAAATCGCCTGCACTTCCTGCACCCGATTTTCTGCTATGCGGAAAAACTCATGATAACGAAGGGACGCGATGTGGCCTGTTGCGGGGATCTCCAGCCATGGCTGGGAGAAGGTGCCCGTGTAATAACCGCAGCAGCCGATCCAGGCGTGTTTTTCCGCACTGGTCCCTGCCATCACAATCGTGTCTCGCCGCTCTAAGTCAGGGAAGGCCTGGTTTAGATCTCGATACACCCCGTTCACTAGCGGGTCGACGCCCCTAAATTCACCAAGGGGGTGGGAAAGTTTGATTTCGCTGTCACGCGCGAACAGTGCTTGAGCCGCGCTGGCCGTACGGGCTGAATCATAGTTGTAGAGCGCTTGGCGGTAGCTCTCGAAGGGAGCGGAAATCTTCATCGACAGGCTATCGAGATACTAGGCTTGGCGTGCGCGTTCAATCTGCGTCAGCACCGCAAGCTCGTCGAAGACCAGCCATTCTTCAACTACTTTCCCATTCTCCAGGCGATACTGACTTTCACCGAGTATGAGGGCTGCAGCCCCGCTCGGCTCGCCCCACAGCGCGTTCCCGGTATGGTGCCCCGCGAGGGTCCAGCGAACGGCAACGTGATCTCCTGCTTGCATCGAGTTCTCGCACACGTAGTCGATGCTAAGACGTGCATTGGGTAAGGCTCCGAGCAGTTCTAGATAGAAGCGTTGAATACTCTCGACGCCGTCGTAGTCTGGTCGGGCCGAAGCGTGCACGCGTGCCTGCTCTGCATAGAGCTGATGACAATCGCCAAGGAGTCGCTCGTTCCAGACGGCGTTAAGTTTGCCGGCAAGACCCTTGCCGAGCGTCGAGTAGTCACCGTTCCAGTCCTCAACGGTGGGACGCTGCTGGACGCGTTCAAACTCATCGCGAAGCCAATCTCTAAACACCGGTTGCTCGTCTAAAGGTTTTTGCGCTTGTATTTTTGCAAAACTCAATGGGTCGAAGCCAAGTTGCACGCACAAAGAGTAGTTATCTCGCACCAGCCACTCTTCGACGATGCGATTTTCTGCAACGACGCAGTGGGCGATGACCTGAATCTGAGCGTGTTTTCCGCTTGCCTCTCCGAATTCGCTCGGACCGAGATTGGTCATATTGGTACAAATAAGGTGGGACGTGTGAAAACCTTTTTGGTCATCACCGCCCCACACAATGTTGTCCGCATGAAGTGTGCGGTCCGGAAAACCAGACAAGGTGCGTGCGGTATTTTGCGTCACGCTCTCTGCCCCCTCCGTGTATCCAGCTAGCGTATACACTGGGCAAGCTTCGCTGTAATAGCGGCGGCACAGTCCTACCTGTTTGCCTTCCCATATCCGATAGGTAATCCGCAGAATGTAATCCACGATATCGGTAAACTCTTCGTCAAAACCTTTCATTGAACCGGTTTTGCCGCTGGGGGGAGCGCTATCAAAGTGATTGTTCATAGCCATAGTTCGTAGCCATAGTTCGTCAATTTTTCTTGTTCCTAGTGCGGTGTGCGTAGTGGCCTGCAGCGTGTGATCGCGGGGGTCTTAAGCTACCCGTGACAGTGTATTGCATTCGAAGTCAAATTGGCTAGAGCGGTGGGGCATCAAGATCGAAACGCCGTATTCATCGACCTCAACGCGCAGCTTCTCCCGGGAGAGGACCCCAGTTGACATTAGCCGGAGACTCGCCAAATCTCATACCGATAGAACCTACCTAGGGGGATTAGATGAATATTGAGAGCGTCAACTGGCTGGCCGTAATTGCTGCAGGTTTTGCCGCGTTTGCAATCGGCGGAATCTGGTACTCACCGCTCCTTCTGGGTAAACACTGGCTGGTAGCTGCGAATTTACGTGACGAGGATTTACAGGCTTCGGGGCAGCAGAAAATTTTTGCTATCTCGCTCCTGGCGACGCTGGTCATGAGTAGCTGTTTGGCCTTGCTCCTTAATTCACCGTTAACCGATTCTCTGGAAGGCTTCTATACCGCATCGCAACAGGGAGCTTTCTATGGCTTGCTAGTTGGTCTGGGATTGCTCTTCTTCGCGTTTGTGGTCGTGGGTATGTTTGAGCGAAGGAGCTGGCACTACATCGCCATCAACGGCGGCTATTGGATTGTTGCTATGACCACAATGGGGGGCATTCTGGGCGCATGGCGCTAAACCGTTTGTTCTATCGACCTATCGGCCGTGTCAGAGGCGTTCGATGACTTGTCCGACAGGAGCTGCTCTAGCACTGCGAAATCGAGCAAAAACGGGTAGGGTGCTAAGCACTAGCGAACAACAAGTCCAATGCAAATACTTCAGGCCGTGACATCACAAAATGAGAAGCAATGCGACGACCGTCCTTAAAGCAGCTTGAGTATATTGTTGCTGTCGCCCGCAGCGGGAGCTTTCGGGGTGCGGCGGATGATCTTGACGTGAGTCAGCCCACATTAACCTCTCAAATCGCGCGTGCCGAAGAAGTGTTGGGGATGCAACTCTTCGAACGCAATCGCAGTGGAGCACAGCTCACCCCCGCAGGACGTGATTTTGAACCCCAAGCTCGCCACGTTTTGGAGGCCATGGACGAGCTAATGCAATTGGCCGACGATGCGAGCGCCAGTGATCACGCCACCTATCGCTTGGGGGTGAAGTCGACGGTTGGGCCGTATCTCCTTCCCAATATTTTGCCAGATTTGCGCGAGAGCTACGGCGATCTTCGGTTCTTTGTTCGTGAAGACAGCCCTCGGGGCTTGGAAGAAGGACTCGCTCGGGGCGAGTACGACCTGATCGTGACCTCATTACCATTGAACTCCAGCGACTTCGTGATGGAACCGTTACTCCGCGAAGAGATTTTGTTGACGGCCCCGAGCGATCATGAATTCGCTGCGCAGAAGCGTTGGCTGGGGACGCAGCTCAAGGGGCAGAAAGTGCTCACCACGGTAGAAGGGCATTTATTCACTCGCCAGGTAGAGGCTGTTTGCAATCGTTTGGGCGCCGAAGTCCTGCGCGACTATGAAGGCACCAGCTTGGATGCTCTTCGAGTAATGGTCGTCATGGGCATGGGGCTGGCGTTCCTGCCCGCGCTCTATATTGAGTCAGAAATACGCGGTCACGAGGGGATCGTCGTTAACCGGCTGGAAGATGAAATGATCGCGCGGATGCATGTCTTGGCGTGGCGCTCTACCAGTCCGGCGCGGGCGTTCTATCGAACATTGGCTGTGGAGCTGCGTCGAATTATCGGCCTTCGCTTGGGGCATGCGGTACAGGTCGTCGAAGGTCATGATGCTCGCTGAGCATCCAGGTCTGGCCCTAGGTGCCACAGTCGCCTTATCTCCTATTGTCTCGTATTGAAATATTTCTATTATTTAAAAGCTATTGATCGATAGATTAAATCTATCGTAAATAATCATTAGTTTTATCTAATTTTTTTACAAAATTACCTATTCTCTATCCCGTTGCTGCATGCAATCTGGGGGATGTGGCTCGGTCTTTCGACCCGTTGTTAGTGGTGTTTGACCAGGGAAAGCGGTCTGACGTGGCCCGCGACCCAAGGTCTGCTCCCGTGGTGCGAAAAGACCGGGCTCAGCCCCCAGGCCGGTAGCAGCGAAATCCCTCCTCTCGGCGCGTTTCGATCTTCGAAACGCGCTTTTTTTTGGTCCACGATAGGGTGGAGGTGGCTTTGATGTTTTCCCAAATTTGTCCCTGCCGAACCCGTTTCCGGCACCCGCTTTTACTTGGGTTCTACCCCCGTATAACGAAACATTGAGGTATCTGCGATGGGCTTTGCGTTCGAATCGGTTCGACCGCAGCTAGGGCCGATCGGTACCTTTAGCGGCTAATCAAACGGCGGCGAACCAAACCTTAGGGACAAAACATGAGTCGGGATTATTCAGCGCGAAACGCAAAACGGTGTGTTCCAGCAAAAAGCAGCCTTCTTACGCGATCGTTCGGAATATCCCGATCGGTGATCATTGGCGTTGTTCTCTCCAGTAGTCTTTACAGCATCGAATCTGCCGCTTTGCTAGGCGGTGGGAAGTCAGGGAATAAATTCGATTACGAAGCCTGTGGCAAGATTGTTGAGGGAAAGACCAGCTACCAAGAAGCCGAGAAAATGTTGGGTGCGGAGCCGATCAGTACCGGGAAGAATCCCGTTGGATTTTTTCGTCATTATCAGTATGAAAAACAAGGTGGCTTGGCTGTACGCGCTTTCGGCATGAATGTTGGCGGGTCGAAGGCGAAGAGCTACAAGTGTTTCGTTATCCACAACGCGGACGGGATCATCACATCTGTTGATATGCAGGCCACCGGCGTGGATGGCGCAAACACAGGGCTCTGAATGATCTACCTCGAGGATTTCGGAGCAGCGGCTATTCGCTCAACGCGCGGCTCCGTTGAATCGAAAACACGCGTTCTAGTTCGTCATTCAAACGCTGACGCTGGCCATCGCTCAACTCACAATTGATCAGTATGTAGCGACAGGTGCGGACCACCTGGCGCCAGCGCGGTACTTTCGGTAGCTTCTTTAGATCGCAGTAACGGTCCATCGTGCGGGTGCGCAGGCGCCCGTTGTCTATCGTTACCTGCCACGCTCTACTCTTCTCAGCAAGTTCTATACGCGTTTCATCGCTGGTCTGCTCCCAAATTTCGACGCAGCTTCGCATCAGTGTAACCAGCGCAACCGCAAACAAATCGTCGCCACTCAGGGCGTTTTCCGTTTGATCCTCTCCGTTTTCATTGTCCACGCCATTGGAGCTTACTGCGTCCTCATCCTCGTTGTCCGTTGGCGTCTCCGATTCAAACTCTTGTCGATGAATCGCAATTTCTCTGTCGAGGAAGGCCCGCCGAACCGCCCGCTGCCGTTGTACGAGTACCAGGATGAATGCGAGGAGGGCGACTATCATCAAAGCGCCAATAATCAGCCAGCGTTGCAAGCGCACCGATCGCTGCAGACTTTCTCTTTCGCTTCGAAGCGCGGCTATACTCTGCGCCTGCTGTCGCACTTCGATGCTATTTTGAAGCTCTGCCACTTTGGACTGGTAGCGCTTGTCCAAAGAGTTCTTATAGAGTTCAAAGTAGCGTGCTTGATAGGCGAGGAGAGTCTCCTGATCTCCTTGCTTGGCGGAGATTTGCGTAAGCTGTTCCAGAAAGAACAACTCATCTGGCGCCCGTTCGCTTTCTTCGGCAACCTTAAGCCCCTCCGCTGCGGCATCTTTGGCCAGTTCAAAGCTGCCCACTTGAATATAGCTGGCGACCAAACCGCGACGAAGCTCAATGGAGCGTTTTGGGGGTACTGTTCGCTCCAGTTCTAATGCCTGATTCAGAAGCGCGAGAGCGGCGTTGCCATTGTTGCTGCCGAGTTCTACGTCCGCGAGAGCGGCCAACACTCGGATTTGATCCAAGGCGAGACTCGAAGCTTCGAAGGTATCGTAGGCATCGGCCAGGCTCGTTCGTGCGTTCGCGTAGTCCCCGATAACGGTGTAACTAATCCCGAGATCTTCGCTGACCTGCGCAAGCGCTCGGGTACCATAACCGTCGTTTGGATTTTTACTTAGATGGGTCTCATGAGATCGCTTTGCCCGTTGCAGATAATCGATGGAGGAGTCTAGGTCATCGATGTCTCGGTACACATTTGCGATATTGGCTAGCGTCAACGCGGCCGAATAGAAGTTCTCGAGTTTCTCGAGCACATCAAGGGCTTTTTGCAAGTAACCAAGCGCCTCTGCGTATTCTCCCGTTTCTAAGAACACGGCTCCTAAGTCGTTGTAGCTGGTTGCAATAAGCCGGTTGTTCTGCATCGCCAGGGCGACGTCTAAAGCCTCGCGCATGTAAGGCACAGCTGCTGGGAACTGATCTTGCCGGTAGTTGATGAGCGCCTTCGTGCGAAGTAGGTTGTACCGATAGATGTTCCTCTCGCGTAGCACTTCGTTGTCGAGTAAGGCGTCATCTAGGTACCGTTCCGCTTCCGCAAAGTCACCGCGAGTAATCGCCAGTGAAGCGTAATCAAGCTGAATTCGAGTTTTGCCTTCTCGTGAAGTGACCTCGCTGCTCAGCACCGAATCGCACACCGCAGAAGCGTTCTCCGAGTGCTCGCGTAAAAGCTGGCGGCATTCTTGTACCGCTTCCGTATAAACAGGTTGATCCTCTGCGGAGGCGAATGCTGAGCCGAACAGCATCGCGCCAACGACTGTGCTGGACAAAGCGAGCCACCCGATGCGAGATCGTTTCGGTCTCTTTTTGCGTCGCCCTTGCTCTTGTCCTGCTAAAAGACACATCGGGTGCCGAAAGAAGGTCGCTGACCCGCTCGTGTCAAAAGAGACGCGGTTGTTGTTGCGCTTGGCTTGCAAGACGGAGTTTCCCTGTATTTACCCGTTGTTTTCCCGGGCGATGGGTTTTGAGGCTGCACTTCTTTAACTAGCCGATCGCTTTGCTCGATGCACCGGGATTTGAAGCGGCTCAAGGGTACACCGAGAGTTTAATCACTTGTGTATTTTTTGGGTCGATCTCGAAAGCATTATTTAGCTATTAAAAACAGGCGCTTAGCAGCATAAATGACCCACTTATCGCCCCTCGAACGCCCTTAGTTGACGCCAGATTTTGAGTCATTCTGGTGCCTCGGATCCCTACACTCCGGGGCCATCAATCTAACGACGATGGGGTAGCAACTGCAATGAACACCGGGTCCATGAAAGAGTTCTTTAGTACTAAGCGCGAAAGAAACAAAGAGGTAAGCAACGGCACAAAGCGTCCCGGGTGGAAAAGTAAAGTAAGTCTATTTTCTTCAGCTTTCTTAGCAGAGCCTTACCCAGGACGACACTCAATGCGGCATTTAGGTCAGCGACGAAGCTCAATCGCTTCTTACAACTGGTCGATCTGGGCCGCGGTCGGGTTTCTGCTGGCAGTCAGCGGGCGAGCAATGGCCCAAGGTGGCACTTTGACCTATGGGCCGATTAGCGAGGAAGTTCCCATACTCAGCCCGATTGCCCTAGCTCTGATGAGCGCACTCATCGTCGGTGTCGTCTGGCGCTTTTCGAGAGCGAGTCACCAATCTCGCACTTTGAGGAGCCTGCTTGGCGTGGGCGCACTCCTCACCGTATCGACAGGCTCGTTCATCATCTTTTTCGTCGACGCTACCGAGGCCCGAGTGTCCATCAGCCCAACCAGCCTAGATCAAGAGAATGGTGGGTCTGTCTCTGTGCCTTCCGGCTCTGGGCAGTTCCGTAACGACACCTCGATTCGCCAGAGTATTCTGAGCCTGACTTCGCCCTGCTCCGATGGTCGTCCGAACACGGCAACCAGTAACGCGTGCCAAGCTGGAGCCAGCCTAACACCAGGGGCAACCTGTAATACGGAATTCAACTGCGTAGTGGTGGACTGATAAGCAGGCTGACACCTGGGTCCAGCATTGAGCGTATTGAAAGTCTTGGCGGGAAGATAACGGCGTGAGGAAGTCAACGGGCTTTGGCTCTGAACGCTTCGTGTTTAGACCCAGCCCGTTGTCTTGTGATCCCGATTGAGTTCGATACGAAGCGTACCTACCCTTTTAAGGCGGCTAAAACTTCACTCCATACTCCGCGATTGAACCCCATGCCGAGATGCGCGACGTCCAATTCGATGTGACGAACCCGAGGACTGTAATGATCGATGGCGGCCTGCCAACCAACGATGCCATCAGACTTACTGTAAATGGCTGTGATGGGTTGGGTGATCGGACGCGCTTCTCGCTGTTTGATTTCCTCTTCTATCCAGTCCGTGTCGGTGCCGCGCTGCTTAAATACACCGGCTACTGCCGTGTATTTTGGTCCTCCGATCACCGGAGAGCCGAGTGTCACCACCCGATCTACCGTATCGGGTAAATCTCTAGCGACTTCTCTCGCCATAAACCCAC
>JBCCQO010000090.1:0-10237 GCA_039024595.1 Pseudomonadota bacterium
ACCGGCCGCGGAAAGGTCCTCAGCGGAGTGGGCAATTTCAGTCCAATGGGAGCCCCAGCGGGTGATTGCTGGGAGGTCCGAGGTGAGTGGCGCGTCAAACTCTAGGTGGTAAGTCGCATGATCGCCCACGACATTTACGATTGGTGTGCCCGCGCGTCGCGCGTTGTGAAGGTTGGCAAGACTGTTGGAAAAACCGGAGCCGAGGTGCAGAAGTGTCGCCGCAGGTTTGTCTGCCATTCTGGCATAGCCGTCAGCGGCACCGGATACCACGCCCTCAAAAAGACAGAGAATGGGGCGCATGGCGTCGGTTTTGCCAATCGCCGAGACCAATTGCATCTCAGATGTCCCTGGATTGGCGAAGCAGACCTCAACGTTTGAGGCGACTAAGGTTTTTAAAAGGGCTTCCGCACCGTTCACTGGCACTACTCCTAGCTGTTATTACTGTTTATCGGTGAATAATAGGGCATAACGAGGTTCGCGTTTGAGCTGGCGTCGCCAGTCCCCTAAAATCGCCGCCTTTTTGCGGTGTCGAGGCTTTCGCAGTGTCTCTTAATAAACGATCAAAGAACATCACGCAGGGCGTACAGAGAGCGCCTAACCGCTCGATGTACTACGGCTTGGGTTACGAGGAAGAGGATTTTCGCAAACCGATGGTGGGCGTTGCGAATGGTCACTCCACGATTACGCCCTGTAACGCGGGCTTGCAGGTACTGGCGGATGCTGCTGTCGAAGGTTTGCGCGAAGCAGGTGCCAACGCGCAATTGTTCGGAACTCCAACCATCTCAGACGGCATGTCGATGGGCACCGAGGGGATGAAGTACTCGCTGGTCTCCCGGGAAGTGATTGCAGACTGTGTTGAGACCTGCGTTGGCGGTCAATGGATGGACGGCGTGGTCGTGATCGGAGGCTGCGACAAGAACATGCCTGGGGGCATGATGGGCATGTTGCGTGCGAACGTTCCTTCGATCTACGTTTATGGCGGTACCATTTTGCCCGGTCGATTGAACGGCCGCGATTTGAATATCGTCAGTGTGTTCGAGGCCGTCGGAGAACATGCGGCGGGGCGTATCGACGACGCAGAGCTACTGGCGATTGAGCGCAATGCTATCCCTGGTAATGGCTCCTGCGGTGGTATGTATACCGCTAACACCATGAGTTCCGCTTTCGAGGCCCTTGGCCTATCGCTGCCTTATTCTTCGACCATGGCCAACGTGGAAGACGAGAAACGCTTGTCAGCCAAGGAGAGCGCTCGGGCCTTAGTGGAAGCGATACGACTTGATCTCAAGCCGAGAGACATCGTAACCAAAGAGGCTATTGAGAACGCGGTCGCGGTGATCATGGCGACGGGCGGCTCCACCAATGCGGTGCTGCACTTTCTCGCCATCGCGCATGCCGCTGGTGTCGAATGGTCGATCGATGACTTCGAACGAATGCGGAAGAAGATCCCGGTCATCTGTGATCTTAAACCGAGCGGTGAGTATCTTGCGATCGATCTTCATCGCGCCGGTGGCATTCCACAGGTCATGAAAATCTTGCTGGAGGGCGGCTTGTTGCACGGAGACTGCATGACCGTAACCGGCAAAACCGTGGCTGAGTCTTTGGAAGGCGTCCCTGCTGAGCCCAGTGCAGATCAGCAGGTCATTCGTCCTTTGAGCGAACCGATTTACGCCCAGGGTCATCTCGCAATTTTACGCGGGAACCTTGCGGAAGAAGGTGCCGTCGCGAAGATCACCGGCCTCAAAAATCCAGCAATAACCGGTCCTGCAAAGGTGTTTGACGATGAGCAGTCAGCGCTGGAAGCGATCTTGGCCAATAAGATCGAAGCCGGTGATGTGGTTGTGCTGCGCTACCTTGGACCTCGGGGCGGGCCGGGGATGCCTGAGATGTTAGCGCCCACGGGTGCCTTGGTGGGACAGGGCTTGGGGGAGTCAGTCGGTCTGATTACCGATGGACGTTTCTCAGGCGGTACTTGGGGCATGGTCGTTGGACACGTAGCTCCGGAGGCCTATGCCGGAGGCACGATCGCCTTGGTCGAGGACGGTGATTCGATCACGATCGATGCCCATACGCTGCTATTGCAGCTCAACGTTGACGACGAAGAACTGGCTCGCCGCCGTACATCCTGGTCTCAGCCGGAGCCACGCTACACGCGCGGCGTGCTCGCGAAGTTTGCGAATAACGCAGCCTCTGCCTGCCACGGTGCGGTCCTGGATCGTTACGATCACTGAAGTCCTGCTTCAATCCCGTGCTGTTTACAACGGTTATCGCTTACGTTGATTTGATCGCCGGTGGCGTATTCGCCGCCTCCGGCGCGCTCGCGGCTGCAGAAAAGAGACTCGATGTGCTTGGTTTCATCTTTTTTGGAACCATTACCGGAGTAGGCGGTGGGACGCTGCGCGATTTGCTGCTTCAGCAACCGGTCTTTTGGATTTCCGATACTCGTTATCTCTGGGTTTGTATCGGTGTCTCTATTCTGACTTGGTATCTCGCTCCGTTGCTCTCTGCACGTCGACGCCTGCTGCTATGGGCTGATGCGGTGGGCTTGGCTCTTTTTTCCGTACTGGGCTGTGCGAAAGCACTGCAATATGAAATGGCCGCGATTGTGGCAGTGGTCATGGGAGTCATGTCGGCGAGCTTCGGTGGTTTGCTTAGAGACACGCTGTTGGCTAGAGATTCGGTGCTGATCGGTGCAGAAATCTACGTGACTGCTGCGCTTGTGGGTGCAAGCAGCTACGTGCTGCTTGCCACCTACTCTTCGATGTCCGCAAGCACCTCGTTGTTACTGGCAATGGTTCCCGCGTTGATTCTTCGCGCTGGCGCCATTACCAAGGGTTGGTACTTACCGAGCTACCGGCGTTTATAGGGTTTTGGCCAGAACCTGGTCGCGCAGCTCGTTCTTGTAGTTGACGAGTTCTTGCTGTAGTTCCAGGTCACTGGTGGCTAGGATTTGCGCGGCCAGAATCCCCGCATTGGTCGCATTGTCGATGGCGACCGTCGCGACCGGTACGCCGGCGGGCATCTGCACGATCGAAAGCAAACTGTCTTCCCCGGCGAGTTTCGTAGCCGCGACGGGTACGCCAATCACCGGCAGGGTCGTTAGAGACGCTACCATCCCGGGAAGATGGGCCGCACCGCCCGCACCGGCGATAATCACTTTCAAGCCCCGTTCGACGGCGCCTCCAGCGTATTGGTACAGCTTATCCGGCGTGCGATGGGCGGAGACTATCTCGAATTCATGGGCCACTGCGAAGCGCTCAAGAATCGCGCCCGCGTCGCGCATAACCGGGAAGTCCGAATCGCTTCCCATGATGATTCCAACACGCGTGCTCATAACGATTGCTCCCAACCCTTGTTCCTAACTAGTGCCTTGCTCGCCGCTCAATTGCTCGCCTTGGCGTTGTCTTGTAGTTGCTGCCAGCGCTGGTCGACGTGTGCCGTCGCTTCGGCTACCGTCGCGCCGAGGGCGGTAAGGTGACCCAGTTTGCGCATTGCACGCGCGGGCGACTTTCCATACCAGTGCTCGCGAACCGAATCGTGGGCGCTGACCCCCGCTTCTCGTGTAATCCCTTCTTTCTCCAAGGGAGGAGTGCAGAGCACATTGCGCATGGCGGCGGGAGACTTTTGACTAGTGTCAGCGAGCGGCATACCGGTTACTGCACGAAGGTGCTGTTCAAATTGGGAACTCGCGCAGGCCTCGATAGTGTAGTGGCCCGCATTGTGCACTCGCGGCGAAATCTCATTGATCAGTACTTCGCCGCTTTGGAGTAAAAACATCTCAACACCAAAAGTGCCCACTCCCTTCATCGCCGTAATTGTACGCTCGGCAAGCGTGACAGCCGTTGCGATACTTTCCTCGTCAATCATTGCCGGTGAGTGCACCGTGTCGAGTACGGAATACTCAGTTTCAAAGCTCATCGCTACCGGACCAAAATAGCCGGTGCCGCCATCCTGACCTCTGACCATAAGTACAGCGATCTCTTCGAAATCTCCCGCGAACTGCTCGTAGAGCGTATCGCCGGGCCAGGCGTGTTCTAGATCTGCGGCGCCTCGCAGCAGCTGAACTCCGCGTCCGTCGAAGCCACCGCGAAGAGCCTTCTGCACCAGGGGAAAACCGAGCTGTTCCGCGGCACGATGCGCATCGGACTTGTCTCCGCTGCTGAGGATGAAAGGCAAGGTCGGGATGTGCTGGTCACGAAGCCACGATTTTTGCAGCCCCTTATCCTGGATGAGCTCGATCACGGAGAGACTTGGGAAACATTGGACCTTACCGGCGCTCTCGGCGGCGCGCAGGACGGCTATGGCCTCGGCAGGGACATCCTCGCGCTCGTAGGTAATCACGTCACAGGCTTGCACCAGCTGCTGGATGACATCCGGGTCGTTCATTTTTCCGACCACGGTGTTGCTGGCGCTTCGCGCAGCAGGATTAGCAGCGTCTGCGGTGAGCAGAACGGTGGTAAGGGAGAGCTCACTCGCAGCCTGACACAGCATCATACCAAGCTGCCCATCACCGATAATTCCGACCACGGGTGTCGTTGAAGCGCTGCCAGGAGCCGCTTCCTTCGCTGCGGAAGGGGAGACTGAACCTGATGGGGTGAAGGGATCCAAAACGCCGCTACCTCATGGCTGAAAAAGCGCCGTATAGTACTGCTTTTGCTCGCGAATGGAAGCGGATTAACTCCCGCGTAGCGCCTCAGACCGGGAGCCGTTAAGCTCCGTCACTCAGCTTAACAACCACTAAGAATTAGCCATGAATGCACCTGCTAGCGTCGCCCAGCTTCTCAACGCCCGCTATTCCTGTCGGGCCTTCAAATCTGAGCCGGTACCGGAGGATCGCCTTCGCTCGATCGTGGCACCGGCGCTGCGCTCCCCAAGCAACTGCAACACCCAGCCGTGGTTTTTGCACGTGGCGTCTGGAACCACGATTGAACGGCTGCGGACGCGAGTTCCGGAAGACTTCTTGGCGGGAAAAATGACGCTGGATTTCCCCTATGACGGCCAATACGACGGCGTATTCAAGGAGCGACAATACGCATCTGCGCAAGCGCTCTATGGCGCCCTGGGAATTGAACGCTCAGATAAGGAGGCGAGGCAGGCGGCGTTCATGCGTAACTTTACTTTCTTCGACGCACCGCATGTGGCTTTTTTCTTTCTGCCGGAAGGGTTTAGCGAACGGGAGGCTTGTGACTTAGGCATGTTTTCCCAATCGGTGATGTTGTTATTGGCGGAGGCAGGCTTGGCGAGCTGCCCACAGACCGCCCTGGGGTTTCTCTCCGATACGATACGAGAGGTACTTGAGGTGCCACCGCAGCAGCGGCTGATGTTCGGTCTGTCCTTTGGCTATGCGGATGAAGAGGCGCCGGCCAATCGTTGTCGAACGGAGCGGGAGGCGCTCGGCGAACTCATCCACATCCATAGCTGAGTTCGCCTCTGCGCAACGAGCCTGTCCTAATGACTGCTCGTCGGCAGCGGGAACTGTAAACTGCGCTCTGCGGCGCGTTTTCAGCGCGCTTGCAGGTTATAGAAGCACTGGCTTCCTATTCGGGAAGGACAAATTCCGTGACGTCGAGACTAAAGCCGGAAAGCGCATTGAAACGCAGGGGAGTCGACATTAGCCTCATGTGTTCTATGCCCAGTTGCTGAAGTATCTGCGCACCGGTGCCAATGATGCGGTAGCTCGGAAGGCCACCGGCGGCGGCATCGCTTTCCCCTTGCGTACTCGAGACAAAGCTGGGTGGGCTGGAAACTGCTGGTAGTGCATCCACAGCCGCGAGCTCACCATTGATATTCGCTTCCTGGCCTATTAGTACCAGTACTCCATGCTCCTCTTGAGCGATACGCGCAAGGGTGGTGCTGATATTCCAGCCAGAGTGTTCATCCATCTCCATTGCAAGTACGTCGCGCAATAGCTCCACCGATTGAACGCGAACCAGCGCCGGTCGTCCGCCATCGAGCACACCTTTACTGATTGAGTAGTGCAAGGTGCCGTCGATAAGGTCTCGGAAAGTGTGCAGTTCAAAATCGCCGAACTTAGTTTTAATCGGCTTTCGCGAGTGCAACTCGATTGATCGTTCGTGGAGCGAGCGGTAAGCAATGAGGTCCGCGATGGTGCCCATCGGCAGCTGGTGCTTCTCCGCGAAGCGTTCCAGCTCCGGCCTCCTGGCCATTGTGCCGTCTTCGTTCATGATCTCAACGATAAGCGCCGCAGGCTCCAAACCCGCCATGCGCGCCAGATCCACGCCCGCTTCCGTATGACCTGCACGGCGAAGCACGCCCCCGGCCTTGGCGACGAGGGGGAAAATGTGGCCCGGCTGGCGTAAGTCTGCTGGTCGCGCATCTTTGGCGACCGCGCACTGCACCGTGTGCGCGCGCTGAATAGCGCTGATGCCCGGTCCCTTTCGCTTTGCCGCGTCGATAGATACGGTGAAATTGGTTTCGTGCTGGGCCCGATTGTCCCGCACCATCAGTGGTATTTGCAGCTGGCGCGCCCGGTCCTCAGTGATTGGCATACAGATGAGACCGCAGGCTTCTGTGGCAAAAAAATTAATGGCTTCTGGGGTCACCGCCTCCGCAGCAATAATGAGATCTCCCTCGTTTTCACGATCCTCATCATCCATAAGGATGACGGTGCCTCCTTTGCGGATGGTCTCGATGAGATCTGGGACGCTAGACAAGTTCACAAGATTGCTCCAAAGATTTTGGGTCGATCACTCGCACAGCTCAACGGCCATGGCGGTCGCTTCACCGCCACCGATGCACAGAGCGGCCACACCGCGTTTGAGTCCGTGGTGTTTGAGAGCGTGAACAAGAGTGACCAGAATACGAGAGCCGGTCGAGCCAATAGGATGCCCCTGCGCACAGGCACCGCCGTGCACGTTCACTTTTTCATGGGGCAGTTTGTGAGCCCTCATTGCGAGCATGGTGACCATCGCGAAGGCTTCATTGATCTCAAATAGGTCAACATCCAAAGGGCTCCAGCCCGTTTTGACGAAGAGCTTTTCCAGAGCACCAATGGGTGCGAGGGTGAACTCATTGGGCGCCTGGCTGTGGCGACTGTGCCCGACGATGCGTGCCTGCGGATTCAAGCCGTGCTGTTCGACCGCTCTCGTGGATGCGAGTAGCAAGGCACTGCCACCATCGGATATCGAGCTCGCATTGGCGGCAGTGATGGTTCCCTCCTTGGCAAAGGCGGGCTTCAGCGTTGGAATCCGTTCCAGGTTAGCTTTGTGCGGTTGCTCGTCGTCGATCACCAGGGTTTCGGTTTTGCGGTTTACTACGGTAACCGGCGCCGTTTCAGCCCGCAGTGCGCCACTGTCAATGGCGGACTGGGCGCGACGAAGCGACTCGATCGCAAAGGCATCCATCGCTTCACGAGTTAGACCCTCTTTATCCGCTGTTTCTTGGGCGAAGCTGCCCATTGGACGCCCTTCGTAGGCATCTTCGAGTCCGTCGAGCATCATGTGATCGTAGGCGATGCTCGAGCCCAGGCGAAAACCCGAGCGCGCGCCGGGGAGGAGGTGAGGTGCATTGCTCATGCTTTCCATGCCGCCACTTATAACGAGCTCATTGGTGCCTGACTTTATGCTGTCGTAGCCGAAGATCGTCGCCTGCATACCGCTGCCGCAAGCCTTGTTCACCGTGACGGCGCCGACGCTCGGGGCTAAACCCGCGGCGAGCGCAGACTGGCGGGCGGGGCATTGCTTCAAGCCTGCTGGTAGCACGCAGCCCATGAAAACCTCATCTACTGCATCTGCTGCCACCTCGCTCTTTCGTAGCGTCTCGCGTGCCGCAACGGCCGCAAGTTCCGGCGCAGCTACGGGCGCTAGCGCGCCTCCAAGACCGCCCATAGGTGTACGAGCGCCATCGACGATGAAGACGTCGTTGCTACTGGGGTTCGTGCTCATGATGACCGTCCTTGAAGTTGAGCCGTTCTGCGGGCGCGTGATTTAGCCACAGCGCATTCGCGCTCTCAAGTTGGATTTTTCGACTTTGATTTAGTGTTTGACCGCTCCAAAGCGTTTTCCTCGCACCGCATTTCGATAGTCTCGCGGCGCCAGCCCGCTGATCCTTCGAAACGCGGTCGAGAAGCGGCTGGCTGAACGGAATCCACAGCGCCAGCCGATTTCCGCCAGCGAAAGATCTGTGTGCTGGAGCATGCTTTGAGCCTCTTTTACTCGCAGCTTCTGGAGGTGCTCAAGGGGCGATTCACCGGTCGCGTGTTTGAATCGCCGGCTCAAGGTTCGGGGAGCGACCTCCGCCCGTCGAGCAAGCTGCTCGAGCTTATGAGGCTTCGCGAGATTCGCCTGCAGATAGTCTTGGAGCTCACGCACGATTGCGTCGTGATGATTCCCCGGTGCTTGTTGTAAGAAGGCCGCGGTCTCGAAGGACTGGCGCGCCTCCGGTGAGAATTGCGCCTCCACTGCCCGGGCGATATTTGTTCCGTACCATTCACCCAATTGATACACCATGAAGTCGGCGATCGAATTAACGCTGCCTACACAGAATATTCGATCATTTTGCGTTATTAGGTGACGTCGCTTTAGCTCCACTTGGGGGTAGCGCGCGGCGAAACGATGGAAGTCCATCCAATGGGTAGTGGCCACTTTGCCGTCGAGCAACCCTGCTTCCGCCAATAGACTGCTAGCGGTTCCGACGCTGCAGAGAATGGTTTGTGATTGGTAGGCGCTGTGAAGAACCTCAAACAGCGGTTCGACGTGGCGTAGCGCTTTGCGCGGGTGTCGCCAAATGGCCGGTAAAAGTAGAACATCGCATCGACTGAGGTCTTCTACGTCGCCATTGCAGGCCATGGTCAAACCGGTCGAGAACTCTACCTGCGACGACTCCGTCGTGCTCACGGTTAGGAACTTCGTCAGCGCTAGCGATCGGTTTTGCGCGGCCACCATTTGATTGCTGGCATGCACAATCTCCGCTGGCAAGGTAATGCTCGATGCGAGGCCTTCAGGATAGACAAGGGCGGCTATAACGGGCATTGATCGACGTTAATTGGCAAATAATAGAAATAAATTGGCTTGATAAGTATAAAAGAAAACGTTTTGCACTCGTAGACTTTCTTATTCCCTACAGGTGAGGCAAACACGTGAGCAAACCACTACCGGTGCTTGTGAGTTTCGGCGGCATTAACTCTGCCGGTCGTAGTTCTTCTCACCACGCTCATGGACGGCTCATCCATCAAGTCTTGTCTGAAGAGCGTCGCCAACATACTTTTGCTTCGCTGCGGCAACTCTGCAACCGTCCCGAGGCGACGGACGAAGAGTTGCTGGCGGCAACGTTGATACGGCAAATTGGTGCAGATCACTTTGATCCGCAGGCAGTGCCTTGGAATCAACCGCTCTCCGTGCAGGCTGCCGGCGCTGATGTGCATCTTGAGCTAGCCAGCAAGCAGGTTCCGAAAACGCTCCCCGCCGGATGGTCCGTATCCGCAGGCCCAACCGATCAGACGTCGCGGGTAGCGCTGCAGGGTCAACACGACTGGCTTCTGCCAACCACGCGTGACTTTGACGTCAAAGTTGCAAGTCAACTACCGGATGGTTGCAATCCCACGGCTCTCTATCCCTCTCGGAACCATCCTAGAGGCGTCGCCATGTCTGTGTACGCGGCGAGCGATGCCTTAGGGAACCTGGGCTTGAGTTGGGATGCGATTGTCTCGCTTGTTGCGCCCGACCAGATCAGCGTTTATGCCGGCAGTTCGATGGGTCAACTAGACGATAAAGGCTTCGGCGGTATGCTGAAGCAACGACACCGAGGTGGTCGCGTCACGTCAAAGCAGTGCCCTCTAGGGATGGCGCAGATGCCTGGAGATTTTACCAACGCTTATGTCCTCGGAACGGCGGGCGCCACGGGCGCTACGATCGGTGCCTGTGCAACCTTTCTCTACAACCTCCGGCATGCGGTCCATGATATTCACGAGGGCAGGGCGCGAGTGGCGATCGTCGGTGCCGCCGAGGCACCGATCAACCCGGAGACCATGGACGGCTACCTCGCTATGGGTGCGCTGGCCACGGACAAAGAGTTGCGAGCGCTCGATGGACTTGATCCATCGTGCACGCCCGATTATCGGCGTGCCTGCCGACCCTTCGCTCAGAACTGTGGTTTTACCATGGGCGAGTCGGCACAGTTTGTGGTTCTGTTTGACGATGCGCTCGCGCTAGAGACTGGGGCTTCCATTTTTGCATCGGTGCCTGAGGTTTTCGTGCACGCCGATGGACCAAAGAAATCAATC
>JBCCQO010000091.1:0-10152 GCA_039024595.1 Pseudomonadota bacterium
GACCGCTTGGGTCAGAAAAACGGTAAAGGCTACTACGAGTATGTACCGGACAAGCGGGGCAAGCCGAAGAAGACCGTGTCTGAGGAAACCTACCAGCTTCTCGAGCCGGTTACGGCCGAGCGTTGCGAGTTTGAGCGCGAAGAAATTGAGATGCGCATGATGCTGCCAATGTGTACGGAACTCGCGCGCTGTCTGGAGGAAGGCATCGTCGCGACCGCGGCCGAAGCCGACCTGGCCCTGCTGTACGGAATCGGCTTCCCACCGTTCCGCGGCGGCATCTTCCGCTGGCTCGACACCGTTGGCCTGAGCTACATCGCCGAGCAAGCAGAAAAGTATGCGCACCTCGGCAAAGCCTACGAACTGACCGACGGTATGCGCGCCAAGCTAGAAGCTGGCGAGACCTACTACTAATCCACCGCAAGGAGAACTATCGATGAGTATTAATGCACGTGATGCGGTGATTGTTGACTACGCCCGCAGCGCCATGGGCCGTTCCAAAAACGGTTGTTTTCGCAATGTTCGGGCGGATGATTTGTCTGCCGCCGTAATCAACGGATTACTGGCCCGCAACGAAAAACTCGATCCAGCAGAAATTGATGACTTGATTTGGGGTTGTGTGATGCAACGCGGCGAGCAGGGAATGAACCTCGGCCGGTTGATCGTTTTGACAGCGCAGCTACCGTTTAGCATCCCAGGACAAACCGTGAACCGACTGTGCGGTTCGTCAATGTCAGCTCTGCATACGGCCGCCGCCTACGTCCAAGCTGGCGTCGGCGATGTTTACATGGTCGGTGGAGTTGAGCACATGGGCCATTTGCCGATGATGGGCGACGTGGATGTTAATCCGCGCCTTGGGCTCAATGTGGCGAAGGCCGCCGGTATGATGGGAATGACCGCTGAGTATCTCGCGTTGATCCACGGGATCGGCCGCGAGAAGCAGGATGAAATGGGTGTTCGCTCCCATCTTCTCGCTCACAAGGCAACGGAAGACGGCAAGTTTGCACGCGAGATCATTCCCGTTGAAGGTCACGACGAAAACGGTGCTCTTATTTCCGTGGAGCAGGATGAAACCATACGCCCAGACAGCACAGTAGAGGGCCTTGCCTCTCTTCCCCCTGCGTTTAATCCACAGGGTGGTACGGTTACCGCGGGACAATCTTCGCAAATCTCCGACGGGGCATCGGCGATGATCGTGATGGCATACGAAAAAGCCCAAGCGCTAGGACTGGAACCCATCGCAAAAATCAATGCAATGACAACCGCCGGGGTAGACCCGTCGATTATGGGTTACGGGCCCGTTCCGTCAACGCAGAAAGCCCTTAAGAAGCTAGGGCTCACGATCAAAGACATCGAGATGGTCGAGCTAAACGAAGCCTTTGCCGCACAGGCTTTACCGGTTCTGAAAGACCTGGAACTGCTTGACGACATGGAAGAGAAGGTCAATGTGCACGGTGGAGCGATTGCACTCGGTCATCCCTTTGGATGCTCAGGAACGCGGATCACGGGTTCGTTGCTAACGGTCATGCAGGATCGAGATCAGTCACTTGGGGTTGCAACCATGTGCGTAGGTCTAGGTCAGGGGATTACTACCGTTCTGGAACGAGTCTAACCGCCCCAAAACCACAACCGGGCGCCGTTTGGCGGTGCCCGTTCTCAATCTCTTCTTTCTCAAGTCACCGCTCTCTATCTCGTCTTTTTCTCCCACCCAAGCTCTCGGGCTTTCCCAAGTACTAGGATTGGCGGACCGATAGCTGGTAGATTGGTGAAAAATGGAGAGAGGTGTACCCGTTGGATTTATTTCATGAGGACCAAGCCCTTTGGCTTGCCCAGGTCCAAGAGCCCATCGTAGATCCGGACCGGCTCATCATAGATCCCCATCACCACCTTTGGCCCGATATGCGCGGCGACGTTTACAACATTGAAGACTTCACGGTAGACACAAGCTCCGGGCACAAAGTAGCAGGCACGGTCTTCATGGAGTGCGGCACCTGCTATCTAGAGACAGGTCCGGAAGAAGAAAAGTCCTTGGGCGAGACGGCGTACGTACTCGAGCAAACGGAGAAAGCGCGCGAGCTAGCCAATGGAGCACCTATCCTGGGCATGGTCGGCCATGTCGATCTTCGCCTGAATGATCGGGTCGATGATCTCCTTGATCGGCACATTGCAATCGCTGGGAGCTTCTTCAAAGGTATTCGCCATGCGGGGGCCAGCGCGCGAGCAGCAGATGTTGATGACATGTTTATCCCCGCATCCGCACCGGCTGATCTCTATCAGCAAACGGACTTTCGCCGTAGCGTCCGTCGCCTCGGCGAACGTGGCCTCAGCTATGACACCTGGCACTTTCACTTTCAAACCCAGAATTTCATTGAGCTAGCAAGAAGCTGTCCCGACACGCAGCTCGTTCTTGATCACTTTGGCACGCCGCTTGGTGTGGGGGCTTATCAGGATCAGAGGAAAGAGATTTACGAGCAATGGGCGATTGACATCAAAGAGCTCAGCGAGTGTCCGAATGTGGTTTTAAAACTCGGTGGTCTTGCCATGCCAGATAATGGGTTTGCTTGGCATACGGCAGAGCGACCACCCAACTCCGACGAGTTCGTTGCAGCGCAGGGGGATTACTACCACCATGCAATCGATTGTTTCGGCCCAGAACGCTGTATGTTCGAAAGCAATTTCCCGGTTGATCGGCTGTCGTTGGGTTACGCGGTCCTGTTCAATGGATTCAAAAAGATCGCCGCAAGTTACTCCGATGGCGAACAAGAGGCGCTATTCTCCGGAACCGCATCAAGAATTTATCGACTCTAAGCCGACGCTTTTTGAGAGCGGGCATATGTGCGGGAGGGCGGGTTTAATCATCCTGGCTGAGCAGCTCATCGATCGATCGCAGCGTGTCCAATAGCTTCGTCACCGGCAGCTTACCTTGGGAAAAGTACTCCTCTGCCATTGGTGCGATAGCGCACTTATCCGGTAGCGGTTGCCGAGCTTCGATCAGCGCATACATACGCGGCAAGAAAACAAACTGAAGCCACTGGTGAAAGTCCATCGTGTCTATAGCGAAAGGCTGGGAAGAAGCGAACGCGCTAGCCTCGGGTGGCGAACTACCCCAAAGGCCTAGTTGCCGTAATTCGGACTCCAAATCGATTAAAAGTGATGCGGCATCCGTATGCACTAGTCGCTACCAACCGCCCACGCAGGTGCTAGCCGTAGGTCTATTTTCGTCCCAAATTGTAGCCTTCGGGTAAGCTCGGATCACCTAAGCGCTTCCCTCTTCACCTTAATGCCGGCCTGATCCCTATCCCAGGTATCTTCCGTCAACGCGGCGTCGCGTAACAGGTTCTTTTGAACTTTGGCCGTAGGCGTTTTCGGTAGTTCATCCAGAATGCGAACGTAACGCGGCACCATAAAGTACGCCATGCGATCGATCAGGAAGTGAATCAGTTCCGACGGATCAATCGTTTTACCAGCAACCGGTGCCACCGCGATCATCACGTCATCCTCTGAGAGGTCACTGGGAACACCGTAGGCTGCTGCCTCGCGAACGCTAGGATGAGCGACAACCTCAGCCTCGACCTCGAAGGACGAGATGTTCTCTCCACGTCGCCGAATGGCATCTTTTCGACGATCAACAAAGTAGTAATAACCATCCGCGTCACAGCGAAAACAGTCTCCCGTATGAAACCATCCGTTGCGCCAAGCTTGCGCGGTGGCTTCAGGGTTTTTGTAGTAACCGGAGTTCATGCCCCAGGGGCGATCCGTGCGAACCAGCATTTCACCAACCTCACCTAACGCCACCTCACAGTCGTTCTCATCGACCAAACGAACCTCCACACCGGGGCGTTTCTTGCCGCAGGTACCTCGTTTGATGGGATTGGGGTCGGAAACGATGGGCGAGGAAATTTCCGTCATATTGAAAATAGTGTAGATGTCGATCGCAAAGCGTTCCGCCAATTCACTTGCCGTTTCCGTAAGCGGCACCATAAAGGCAAGGCGTAGACCGTGATCACGATCATCCGGCGAAGGCTCCTGCTTGAGAAGGAAGGTCGCCATAACGCCGAGCAAGAACGCGGCGGTGGTTTCTGTTTGCCGAACGAAGGGCCAGAACTTCTCCGTAGCAAAGTTCTCCATCACAGCGATCGAGCCACCCCGAGCGAGCATGACCGATACGATCCCCATGCCTCCAATATGAAACAACGGCATGTTCACAAGAAACCGATCACTGGCATGGACAAAATGCCAGGTCTCCGGGCCTGCGTTGGTGAACAGATGTAGGTAGGACGATAGCACTCCCTTGGAGGGCCCGGTCGTTCCAGAGGTATAGATAATGGATTGATTGTTCCAGGGTTCGATGGGTGAATCCAATGGCGGTAATCGACCTTCGCTAGTGCTAATCGCTTCAAAAGTCTCCCAGGGAAGCGCTGAGTGTTTCGGCTCGCCGCCCACGCTAACCGCCGCTTCAAGAGAGGCGGTATCGACGTCGCTAAGCCTTGGCAGTAAGTCCGCGTTTGCAATCAAGAGACGCGCATCTGAGTTACGCAGGACATGCTCCAACAGCGCACCCTTATAGGCCGTGTTGAAAGGAACAAACACAGCTCCGAGGTAGTTAATGGCGAGGAAGGTTAAGATTCCTTCCCTACCGCCAAACAGCCAAACCGCGACATGATCGCCCCGCTGAACTCCCCGTGCGGACAACCCGATCGCGGTGGCGATGACCTTCTGGCGCAGCTCGGAGTAAGACCAGGTCTCACCGGATTCGAACACCGCATAGACCGTGTCCGGTATTTCCGTGGCCCAACGATCAATCAGATAACGCACGACGCAATCTTCGCGTGCGGGTATTCTCGGGTCGCTATGACTTTGGCTCACGTCTTCCTCCTAGCGGGGGCGATTTTTTTATTAAGAGACTCTTATTGCCAGAAAAATTTTGCCGGAAAGCACGCAGCATTCTCTTCAGGAAGCGCTGCCAGCCACTGCCATCATTGAGTCATCTCTTTGTTGCGCGCTTGTTTCAACGATACGACTCACATTCTTAATGAGTGTGCTTATCACCTCCGCCTCGGACCAGTGTCCGTCGCGATGAAACCAAAGGACCACCCAACTCATCATTCCACTGATCGTGTTTGCCGCCAAAGCGGGATCTTCAACGGCAAACACACCCGTCGTATTACCTTCCTCTATCAAGCTGGATAAACGATGGTCGAACAGGGAGCGCATTTCACGAATTTCTCTTGCGCGATGAGGTTCAAGATTTTTCTCTTCCCGCAGGTAGACCACAATCGACTCGTCATTATCTAAAATCAGCCGAGTCACCCGATCGACAATCATTTTCAAACGATCCCAGGAAGAGCCGGAAACCGCCAGACACTCATCGAGAACCTTTAGTGACTCACTGATACCGAGGCGCGAAATGTCATAGAGAATCTCGCCTTTGTTTTTGTAGTAGCTATAGATAAATGGTTTCGTGACCTGCAATCGCTCTGCGATCGCGTCGATCGACGAATTTTCGTAGCCCTGAGAAAAAAACAATCGGGCGGCTTCCTCGCGTATCCGCCGACGTTTGAACAGGGCAAGTTCACTCTTCAGGCTCTTATCCGCGACCGAAGCTTCCTTTGACAGCTCTTGCTTCATTACGCCTGCTCAGACGCCATCGCCAGGACGGGCAACACATCTTCAGCCTTTTCGATAGTTCGCGGGTTCGTGCGCGCCCAAAAATCATGCATAGTGTTTTCCGCGATCATTGCGTGATCGTTAGCCTCAACTCCAACCGCTTCCAAAGTGCGAGGCATTTCCAGCGCCCTAATAAACTCATCAACGACGCTCGACGCCCGCTCCGACGGGCGGCCAAAGCAGCGGCTAATTCTCGCTTGTTTTTCACCATTGACCGATTCGTTGAACGCCAGCACCGAAGGTGCCATCACGCAAGAGCAGTAGCCGTGGGGCACATCAAAGCTCCCACCGAGCACGTGGCCGATTGCGTGACTCAAACCCAATTGCACGCCGCCGATGAGTGGCAGCATCGATTGCCATACACCAATCTGGCATTTAAGACGCGCGTCGATGTCTCCTGGGTCTGTTTTGACCCGCATGAGTCCGTCGCTGAGCAACTCAAGCGCGCTCGCTGCCAGACCGTCCGCATGATAGTTGGATTGGAGAGATCCGAGAGACTCAAGAGCGTGATCCACAGCGCGTACGCCCGTGGAAAGAAACAGCCACTCAGGAGTGTGTACGGTAAGCGCTGGATCCAGTACCACGCTGACCGGCGCCATCAGCCTCTGCTCATAGCCCTGTTTAAGCTTAACTTTCTCATCGGTGGCACCACTCAACGGATTAAACTCGCCTCCGGAGAGCGTCGTCGGGCAGATAACCACGCGGATTGATGGCGCGGCAAATACCGGTTTTACAACCTGTCCATCATCGTCTACGTAAACGCGGAAACGATCAAAATCCTCGTGACTCTTGATGTTGTGTTCGAGACAGACTGCGACGATCTTACCCGCGTCGGTAACCGAACCTCCTCCAACCGTCACGACCAAATCGGCGTTAGCCTCGCGAGCGATAGCGGCCGCGTCTAAAACGGCTGCGCGCGGCACATGCGGTGGCATACCGCTGTAGCTCGCCACGTAGCGAGTTCCTAATGCTTGTTGGACTCGCTCAATTTCATCGGTGTTTTCCTTAAGACTGTGACTTACCAGCAGAAACACCCGTTGGGCGCCGAGACGCTCAGCTTCAAGCGCTACCGCGGTCTCTGCGCGCTCGCCCAGATAGACCTTCTCGGTGGCTGAAACATCAAAGGTAAAAGAGTTCATGGCTTAGTGCTCCCGCTTGCTGTGTTTATTTTGGTCGGATGAGCTTCGTTAACTTTATTTGACTTAGAGTAATATTAATTTAATCTTAGTCAAGAATTACTACGAACTCTACACTGTCGTCGGTTAAAAAGCGGCAGCCACATATAACGATTACAAGAATCGGCATGCTTCGTCGCACGACAAAAAACAGCTTCAGCTGAATAGAGTAAGCGACCAGAGCGTACCTTCGGTTAGCAGGAAGGCTTATGCACCAGGAATCAGACGACCAAGACTGGGTAACCGCCTCGGGTATACCGTTAAAAAGCTTCTACACAGCCGATGATGTGCCTAGCGCCCATCGGCAGAATGTCGGAGCAGCCCCCGGCGAACCTCCTTTCCATCGTGGCGCTTATGCCACTGGCTATCGAACGAAACCCTGGAGAATCTTTCAGCTCAGCGGCTTTGGAAAGCCAGAAGACGAAAACGAACGCATCAAGTTCTTGCTCGAACAAGGCGAAACTGGCTTTCTGATGGAGCATGATCGAAACACCGCGGATCATCTCTATAACGTCGATCATCCGGAAGTCGTCGCTAGAAGAGAAGACGTCGGCCTGACCGGCGCGGTGATGCAAAGTGTTCGCGACATCGACATCTGTCTAAACGACCTACCCATCGACAGTACCTACGGCCATGCCGGCGGCGCGGTCGTTCAGCACGCACCCTTCGCCCTCGCGGGCTACTGGACGGTGGCCAAGCGGCGCGGCTACGACCTACTGCGGCTCCCAGGAACCGGTCAAAGCGACTACTTTCTGACCTACTTAGGTTGTGTCACGAAACAACAAGTTCCTACTGATGCGGGATTGAGGCTAAACGCAGACATCATAGAATTCTGTAATGAGCATCTTCCGCGCTGGGTGCCAGTATCGATTGCCGGATACAACGGTGCCGATAGTGGGCTCAATGCCCCTCAGGAGCTGGGCGCACTGTTCGCGAATGCGGTTGAGTATCTCGAAGAAATCAAACGTCGAGCAAAAATGCCTCTTGAGAAAGCCGCGAGGGCATGTGGCGGCGTTAGCTTTCGCATCTCGATGGATGTGTTCGAGGAGGCCAGCAAGCTGCGCGCCGCGCGCTTGATGTGGACTCAGCTTCTTCGCGACCGCTACAGCATCACCGATCCAAAGGTAAGCAACCTCCGAATTCATGTGGTGACAGCGGGCTCTCGCATGCAGTATCAGCAACCGCTGAATAATATTGTCCGCGGAACACTCATGGGGCTTACAGCCGTCTTGGGTGGCGTCCAGTCTTTGGGGGTCAGCGGCTACGATGAAGCCTTATCGATTCCCTCGGAGCACGCGCACCAGATGTCGGTGCGGATTCAGCAGATTCTGCAGGAGGAATCCAACATCACCGCCGTTACTGACCCACTGGGTGGCTCCCATTACGTTGAAACGCTAACTGCTGAGCTTGTTGAACGAGCCTGGCAATTTTTCGATGAAATTCAGGAGCAAGGAGGTTTTCTTCGCTGCCTCGACTCCGGTTGGTTGCATCAGAAGGCGGCTGAAAATCAGCATAAGGACTTCCTTGCTCAGGCAGAAGGAACGCAACGCATCGTCGGCGTGACAGACCATATGGATGACGTATCCCCTTTTGAAGTCGATGGCTTCTTGGGGGTAGACGACGCTTATGATGTGGCCTTGGAAAGGCTTCAAGCGGTGCGTAGGGAACGACATGAACGCGAGGCGAGCTCGGCTTTACGAGACTTGGAACACGCCTGTCGCTCGGAAAAAAACATCATGCCAGCAATGATGGGCGCACTGGATGCAGAAGTGACCCTTGGGGAAATTGGAGATCTCTATCGTCAGGTCTGGGGCGACTGGGCGACACCGATCCAAACGTGAGGGAAAAGATGAGCGCTATAGACATTACACCGCACAACCGCCGCGTGCTCATGGCCAAGACTGGCTTAGACGGTCATTGGCGAGGCCCAACAATTGTTGCAACGGCGCTGCGAGACGCGGGCTTTGAGGTCATCATGATTGGCATGGCCAAAGCCGAGGAAGTGGTTCAAGCCGCGATCGACGAGGACGTCGATCTGGTCGGTCTTAACATTGGCGGCCATGTTGATGTCGCTGTCCGGGCCGTTGAGAGCATCCAAACCGCCTGTGAGGGCCTTCCGATTTTCGCCGGCGGTGTCGTACCCCCCCATGCAAAGCGTCGATTAGAGGCCCTTGGCGTCGAAGTCTATCCACCGGGATCCCAGTTGCCGGAAATTGTAGATGCGGCTCGTCGTCTCACTAATACGGCGTGAAACTTAATGACTGCGGTCAATAGCGATTCCTTGTTTGGCTTGGATGTAATCGAACTGCTCGCTCTCGCATCGCAAGGCGACAGACGAGCTCTGGCTAAGCTGATTAGCGCAGCAGAACGGGGCAACCCGGTCCCGGGCATTCCGCTCGACAACGCGACTTCGAGCGAACAATTCTGTATTGGCGTCACCGGTGCTCCAGGCGCAGGCAAGTCGACGCTGGTCAGCGCCTTGGTAGACGAACTGATAAAGACAGAGCACTCAGCCGCGGTATTGGCCGTTGATCCTTCATCACCGATCAGCCAAGGAGCCCTACTCGGTGACCGCATACGCATGCAGTCGCTTGCAACAGCGCCCAACGTCTTTATCCGGTCAATGGCAACGCGAAATCACAAGGGAGGACTTGCGCTGGCTACGCAGACAGCCCGGCGCTTACTGCAGTACTGCGGTTGGCCGTTGGTACTTATCGAAACGGTCGGTATCGGTCAGGTCGAACTCGATGTCGTAAAAACTGCGGATATTGCCCTGGTCGTACTAACACCTGAATCCGGTGATGAGATACAGGCTAACAAAGCCGGTCTGATGGAGATCGGCGACATCTTTGTGATTAACAAAGCCGACAGACCGGGTGCGGACTCACTGCGTAGGGACATTGACTCGATGCTTTCGCGACGAACGACTGCCTTTCGGCCGCTAGTGATCGAAACAGTCGCGTCAAAGCGCATCGGTTTAGAGCAGCTTGTTGATGGCATCGGAATCGCTCGGCGACAACTGATGGAAAGCGGCGCTGTGCAAGGTCGTCGTCGGGCGCAACTCGCTGCGGAACTTGAGCAGCAGATCGCAAGAGACCTAATGGAAGCACTAGAGAGGTTTAGCGATGGCCAAGCATTTTCTGAACTGTTGAGCCTTGTGGCCTCCGGAGAGCAGAGTGTCTCCTCGGCAGCGGCGAGTGCTTCGCGGCAACTTTTGATAACGCGTGAGTAAGAATATCGATCAAGAGCACCGCCTGCGCGCAGACAACACAACGTTGCGATGCTTCAATATTCCCACCTTCAATATTCCCAC